>NZ_JAEQDE010000030.1:73448-143791 GCF_020737865.1 Microcoleus sp. PH2017_35_SFW_U_B | reverse complement strand
CTTGCTCTTGTGTCACCCAATCACGGCAGCGCCACAAACCTGTAATCATTGCCTTGGCGTTGAACCTGTACTAAAATCGCTTTGTTCCATCGATCGCCCGTTGGCAAAAACCTCACATCTTCACTCGCACCAGAGGTAACGAAATTCGGAGCCCTAAGTGCTTGTTGCAATCCTTCTCGCGTATTGCTGCGCTGCAAACCGCTCATAATAGCTTTCGTCGCATCAAAACTCGTGGCGGTTCGCCAATTCACGGCACCTCCCCACTTTTGAATCGCATTCTTAGAAAATGGGTTGTTCGGATTAGTGTCAGGATGCCACGGAACGGACAAAACAAGCCCGTCAACGTCTTTGTTCCCCTCTTTTACCGTTTGAAAGGTGTACAGTGTCGTGCTGCCGTAGAGCGCTAATTTGCCAGTATTGAGGCGAGCTAGGTCGATCGCGCGATCGATGCGATCGATATGAGGTGCTAGCATTAACGCTTGTGCACCTTTGCTAACAGCATCAGCAATGCTAGCACTCGAATTAAAAGTTGGCGTTGAAAAGTCACAAACCGTAGGCACTACCTTGCCACCCAAAGCCGAAAACGACGAAACAAATTCATCCTTAAACGATACGTTATCAGGAGCTTGAGAATCATAACAGATAGCAACATTAGTTTTGCCAGCTTTTTTAACCATATATTCTGCTAAAGGAGCCGCCATCGATTGAATCGCGGGGACTGTCCGAAAAATATAGCTACCGAAAGCTGATAAATTGTTAGCAAAGCTAGTTGGTGTAACCATCACCAGTTTTTTTTCTTGATAGGTGGGAGCAGCAGCTAGAGAAGCATTGCTAGCATTGTGTCCGACGACTGCTAAAATTTTCGGATCCTTTACGAATTCGGTTGCAACTTCTTTGGCAAAATCTGGACTGTTGTCATCGTTCGCAATCAAAACTTGCAAACCCGCACCATTAATCCCTCCCCCAGCATTAACTTCCTCTTGAGCTTGGGCAACTCCTCGGAGCATTTCTTGCGCTACATTCGGGTTAGTGCCAATCGGAACGCTGACGGCTATTTGCAGAGAATTATCATTATTGACTTTGGCATTATTTAAATAAATTAGAGTCTCTGGATCGTTGCGATTTTGTTGCAGCGATTCCCGAAAGTTTTTAACAGCTTCTTTGTAATTACCCTCAGCAAAAGCTTTGACACCTGCTTGTTTTCCTGCTGTTTTTTGCGATTGCATCAATATCTTATCTCCCAAACTGAGACGACTGTTGCCAGAAACTGATCTAGGTAAAATTCCGCCCTTTAATATCTGTGGAATAAATGTGAATGCACCCCAGGCAATCAAAGGAAATGCAATAAAAACAATTGGGGGCGGGCCTTTCCTTTTTTGAGGTTGTTGATACATAATTAGTTCTCCTGCACTAGATTTTGTTTAGATACTTTGATTTATGTCAGCATTTCCTGGCACAGTCTAATAAATCTGTTACTTACCAGAAAATACTCCTGGTTGCAACCTGTAGAAATATCTACATATATTTGATTTAGCTGGACGAGTGCAGTATTAGCTGCTAGGCTTTGGCGACATGGGTTTCTTCCTGTCCTAGGTTCATATGATGATTATGAATAAAAGCTTTTTTAAAGTCAATTCATAAAGTCATTGGATGGACTCATAAAAATCATATTGTTAAGTTCATAAAAGTCATATTCGCCTAGGTTGGCTTCAATAACTCATCTCATGCCTGTTGTATTACCGTAATAAAACGTGTTTGTAGTGAGGACTTTAGTCCGCATCATCCGAGGACTAAAGTCCTCACTACGAACCAACTTTATTGGGAGCGTTCTTTTCGGACATGATAGAATTCTTCCACAATACTGTATATGTGGCTCAAAACAGCAGTTGGGCGATCGCTCTTTCCGTACATAAATAAGATGCGCGGTTTGAAGTTTAAGAATTGTGTCAAATTTTCTATCATTGTAACAAAAGCAAATTGTCAAGTCTCTCAAATGAGTTGTCACACAAACTCCTAACAGCAGCGAGGTGGAGGAATTATTGGCTTTTTCTAAATCTTCACTAAAATATGGCGTAAGATATGCAAGTTTATCTTGATGTACTTTGCATATCTTACGCCAGAAGTCCTGAAAAACGGAGAGGGTGGGATTTGAACCCACGTTAGAGTCACCCCTAAAGTAGATTTCGAGTCTACCGCATTCAACCGCTCTGCCACCTCTCCAATTGATTTGAGATGCGAGCTAAAAGTATTTTACCGCACTGTGCGCCACATTGTAAATCCTTACAGAAAAGAAGTTTGATTTTCTTCCGATTCCAGAGTCGTCTTAAATCCCCCTGCTGGTGTCCACTGAAGAGCTCCGTCGCGCCCTGTCCAGAAAATCTGGGTTTTGCTTTGGCGCAGTTGGGCGGCGGTTTCTGGGTCGATTTCGTCTGAGGATGCGATCGCCACTTGCGGCCCAACTGCGCTCAATAACTCGGCTGTCAGGGTTTTTCCCGACCACCACAGCACTTCTACCCGCTTCAATGTTCCCGTGGCTGCTAATCTCTTTGATAACATACTTTGCGCTTCCGGTGTCATGTCACCGACAAGCAACCAAGTACGCTCGCCCACCAGTAATTCTACCACCGGGATTTCCGCGTCCACGAACTGCAACCGCGTCAAACCCAGATCAATTTTGCTGTCAGTTTCTAAAGGAAAGTAAACGCCTTGGCGAGATTGCACAGCCGTTATAAATTCCTGATTGCTGCCGCGGTTAATTTGTTTGGGAGCGTTATTATCATAAAACGTTTTAATTGGCAAGCGTTGTAATAATTTTCCCCAACCGCCGCTCAAGCCTAAATGACCGTGAGTGGCGATCGCAAAATTCACAGAATTAACTCCTTGCTGCTGCAAAAAAGGCAATACTGTAAACCTCACCGTATTTTCATCACCGCTATTAATTAGCACCACTTTTCCCTTATCTTGAATTACCAAAACTGGTTCCCCAGATGTCGCCAGCAAAGTAACTTGAAATAAAGATGATTGAACGTGCCAAGCTGGCAAAACTACGACTCCAATTCCCGCCATCAGCGCCAGCGGTAAAATCCAAGCCGAAGAAATCCGCAACGCAAAAACTCGGCTTTTCCCCTGCTTCCCTCTCCCCTTTCCTTGATTCTTGCCTTTTCCTAATTCCTGTTTCCCTCTCCTATCTTCCTGTTTCCCTTTTCCCTCGGACTTTTTCCTTCTATCCGTTACATCCGTTACATCCCGCACATTGCTCGTTGCCGAACTTCCCCCCAGCCAAACCCAGCAGATTAAACTGTAAAGCGCGATTAGCTGAAACACCGATACTTGGCCGACAGCTACTGAATTACCGGGCAATTGTGAGAAATATTCGGCGATCGCAATTAACCCCTTTGCCGGATAGTCAAGCAGTTGGGCTAACACACTCCCAGCCGGCGGAAAAATCAATCCCGCTAAAGCGCTAACCATCCCGCCAATACTCAAAATCCACAGTAAAGGAGCCGCAATAATATTGACTAAAATGCTGTAAGGTGATACCACACTAAAAACGTAAAGTAGCAGTGGCAGCACCCACACTGAAGCGGCGATGGGAACCACCAGAATTGAAGCGATCGCAGGTGGCATCCAGTCGAACTTTGCCATCAGCGGCGGCGCTGTCACCACTAATCCCAGAGTTGCCAAAAAACTCAGTTGAAAACCTAAATCCCAAATCCACAAAGGGTTAACTAGCAGTAAAATAGTAGCAGCGATTAACAGCAATCCCAACGGCTTAACTTCGCGACTTAGTACCAAAGCAAATAGTGTACCAAATCCCATCAAGGCGGCGCGGCAGATTGAAGCTTCAAAGCCTGTTAATCCGACGAGTAAAAATAAAGCACCGACGCCAAAACCAAATTGTAATTGTTTGGAAAAGCGCCTGGTTAAAGCTAAAACTAAACCCAAAACCATCGAAACTTGAGTACCCGAAGCTGCGATCGCGTGGGCCAATCCAGCCTGCACAAAAGAGTCGCGGATGGTGTAGGGTAAATCAACTGCTTGTTTGCCCAGGGCGATCGCACTGATCAACGGCCCTTCGGGAACACTCAACTGTGATACTTGCGATCGCACAATCCGCATCCGCATCGTTTGAATTGGCGACGGCTGCATCCCGGTTGACTCCCAGAAAGCACCCGTTTTGGTGTTAAGTCGATTGACATCCGCGATCGCATTTTCTCTCTTCCAGTCAATCTGACGCCCTTTGAGTCCTGCAAAAGCCCCTTCTCTGGCTAAATAGGCTTGAAAATCAAAAGCCCCCGGATTCGACGGCGGCTGCGGTTTGTACAATGAGCCCACAACTGCGACTGTATTGTCGGCATACAAGCCCGTTGCTTGCAGCAGGGGCACTGTAACGTAGAGTTTGCCGGATACTGGGCGGTTGACGACTACTCCTCCTTCGCCGCCGTTGATTTCGCTAACTGCATCCGTGTCTAGCCAAAATTGCGATCGGCCCGATCGAGTTAATCGGGGCGTACTAGCCAGTCTACCGCGAACTGTCACCGCCACTTCTTGAGTGTTTCCGCCAACGGGAATCAGTTTGCTGATGTCATTCATTGCCGGTTGGGGCGATCGAATTGCAAAATAAATGCTCGCCAAAAATGCGATCGAACCCGCGACAGCCCACACCCATTTTGCTCTCGGCAGCATCTCAAGCAAGCTCAATTTTTCCCTCGTTTCTAAGGGTTCCTCCAGAGCATTTTCTTTCGTTCTGCTGCGTCTTTTATTAGTGGTTTTGAAAGAGTTCCTTGTATACTTTAACAACAATTTAGGCATGGCGACTGCGACCGCTATTCCTAAAGCAAATATCCCGTACCTACCCCAAGAAACTCCTGTAGAAATCAATCCCACAATGTAGGCAATACAGAAAATGACACCCGTTGCTTGATTCATTAATTAGAAACTATGGAATTAGTCAGTTGTCAGTTGTCAGTTGTCAGTTGTCATTAGTCATATATCCGTAGGGGCGAAGCATGACCGCAGAAAATAGGAGATTATAACTAATAACTTATATGCGGTCATGCTTCGCCCTCTTCAAAAACCAGATGCACCCCATTAGTCATTAGTCATCCGTCATTAGTCATCCGTCATTAGTCATGTTTTGCTGTTTTTGCGATCGAACGTTATTAGTCATTAGTCATCAGTCATTAGTCATCAGTCATTAGTCATTAGTCATGTTTTGCTGTCCCCCCGCGATCGAACCTTATTAGTCATTAGTCATCAGGCAGAATGAAATAAATAGAATCAATCGTTACCGCAATTTAATCACTTCCTAACTGTCTTGGTAGTTACTAAGATTAGCAATTTTTGCGATCGCAAATATACTTTCTTTTACTTTTCAAAACCGCACAGCTTAAGCTGAAAACCAGATATTTCGGTTTGAGTCTTCGTTTCCCTTCCCCTAAATTCTCCTAAAAAATGGCAGTAGGAGTTCACTTTAAGCGCTCCATTCCTGCTCCTGGTGCAAGAGACACTTTGCGTCTCTTGTCCCCCCTTTTTTTAGGTAGGTTAGGGGGGAACGCAACTCATCTGAACGAGAACAGACTGGTACTACCTTAAATAGACAGACCTAATTTTAAACCGAAAGCCGCGTGCAGCACCATAAGTGCCAGGGCAGTTGTGCCCAAATAAGCGTGAACCGCCCGCAGTGCCAGCTTATTGCCTCCAAAACCTGTCAGTGAAATCAAGCTACCAACAGCCAGCAAAACCAGCACTCCCGAACCCGTCCAAAAGTGCGGGCTTTCCATAACAGGCTTGTGCTGCATTACCAGCGACAGCAAGCCCCCTGTGTAGCCCAAAGCTAGAAACAGAAACATCCACGGTGCTAGCTTGCGGTGATCCGCTCGACTTTTGAGCGCGACATCCTTATCGGCGGCCAAACGTCCCTGCCATCCCGTATACCCGACGAAGCTACCCATGGCCACAACCACGATTCCCATCATTACAGGATGTCCCCAATGGGTAATTGGTTCGGGAATTCCGAGACTGCGAAATTGGCTGGCGATGGGTTCTAGAAGTTCGCTTAAATTTACCATTTGATTCTGACTCCAACCTTGGGGATAAATATTTTGGGAGAAAATATTAATATATTATAAAATATTAGTAGCAACTGCGATCGCGCACTTCAAAAAACAGTTGACAGTTGCCAGTTGCCAGTTGACAGTTGACCTAATGATGAGTGATAACTTCCGCGGCTACAACGGTCAAACATGACGCAGAAGCTTAAAGTTACACAAAACTTAGCCGGCTTTAGCCGGCTGTGAGATTTTTTACAGCAGTGATGCTGTTTTAAGTTAATTGTGAGCTGTTAACCAACCTTATCAGCTAAATCGAAAAGCAAAAATAAACGCAATTCGTCCGCATATCCACCCTGGGGCGGCTTTTCGCCCAATCTTCACAGCCTCATCCTCACTCTGGATGTTAAATTTTACCTGCCTGCTCATAGTTAATTTCAATGCCTTGACTTTTGAATGTCAAAGTGAGAAATTAACATCGCAGGCGACGAGCATTAGCAGTTTTACTTTTGGCAAATCGCTCTTAAGACAGAATCAACTGCTGCCAAAAAACTAGAGGTTCCAAGTTAGACACTTTTTGCATAAAGTTATGCAGATACCTTTAACCTAGAAAAATCGGGCTGATGCCGGAGTTTTCTGTCTGTGGCACAATCTGAAATGAAACTTTCACGTCAGATGTTGCGGTATCTGTCAAAGCTTTTAACTGAATGTTAAAAGCACCATTGATATCGCGTCATATAGCATGACTGCTGTCGGCCCTGGCAGACTTCGATCGACTGACGGCTAAAATGAGTGTCTGAAAGCACCCTGAAATTACCCTTGTCTATTGAGCTGCCATTGCTGTGCAACCTGTTCCTCTCAACTAACTCGTTGGGGATTTGGTTGCAGGTGGCAAACACCGACTTTCGCTGCCGCTTTCCTCAGAACCGTGCAACTGCTAAACTCGCTGCGCCGTCGCCAAAGTAGCTTCCGAAGGTTGGATTTGGTACTTTACGAGATTTGCCAGTTCTTGTAACTGACTAATTGCCTCTGCACCTTCTAGTTTCATCAGTTCGCGATCGTCCCGCATCTCAGTCCATGTGATACCGTAATCTGACACTAAAAATCGAATCAGATGGTTGTCCGTCAAACTGACCATAAATGAGGCACTGTTCATCTGACCCCCGCAAGTGTAGCAGGATGCCAAATAACCCCGACGCTCTAGCACGATCGCCAAAGCCTGGAGGTTCATGACCAAATCTTGGACGAATTTACGGTGTTGTTCTGCAAGTCTCAGAAACACAGTTTTTCTCCTATCACCACGCCGTATATTTTACACCCAATTTCATAATTTCTTAAGAATTGAGTATCTAGGTGCTGGTTCAGTATACGTTTAGTATGCTGAAAAAAAATCGAATTAGCGACCTCTTCAGCCTACCTTTACTAGATTAACCGAGTTGCGATCGCAACTAAGTATCAGCAGCGACATTAACCTCAAACACTATGTAACCGTAGACTCCAGCCCCCACAAAACTTCTGCTGTGACGGCTGATTCAGCCCTCGAACAGCCGAAAGATACAAATAACTAATGATAGCAATCGAGTTAGTTAAGTATAATAGTTCAATCGCCCTGGGGATACTCCTCCCAAAGCGTCGTAGTCTGTCGCAAGCTCCGAAAATCGCCATTTCCCAAAATCAAGTGATCCAGCAGCGGAATCGACAAAAACTGCGCTCCAGCAAGCAACTGCCGTGTCAAAGCAATGTCCTCCGGGCTCGGCTCTACACTCCCCGAGGGGTGATTGTGCGAGATAATTGCTCGCGTTGCCCCAAGGCGGATCACTTCCCGAAAAATATCCCTTGGGTGAGCTAAAGTTTCGGTAGCTGTGCCGATCGTAATTACTTGAGTACCCAGCAGCCGATTTTTCACATCCAGCAGCACCACAGCAAAACGTTCCTGAGACTGCCACATCAAATCCTGACTCAGAGCATCCGCAGCAGCTTGTGGAGAGTCCACCACGGCCATGTCCGGCGGCCGCGACTGAAACACCCGTTTCCCCAACTCCACCGCAGCCAAAATCGAAGTAGCCTTGGCTGGGCCGATGCCGTGAATCTGCGTCAACTCCTGCACGCTAATGCCGCGGAGTACACCCAGAGGATCCCGCTGGTGCAAGCTCAACTGATTTAAAATATACTGTCCGAGTCCGACAGCCGAAAGTTTGCCGGGGCCCTGACCGGTACCCAGTAGAATAGCAATCAATTCCGCAGTCGCCAAACTTTTCGGGCCGCCGGCCATTAGCCTTTCCCGCGGCCGTTCGCTACTCGGCAAATCTACAATTCTCAAGCTGTAAGTCATAGATGGACTCGCACCGCAAGCTCAACAATTAAATCATATTAGCCGATCGATCGTCCTTCTTCAAATCAGTACGATCGCCCAAAACAGCTAAATCATTAACCGAGGCTGTTAGCGCGTGCAAATCTAACACAACGTTTCGATTTTCGATCGAGTCTTTATCTTGATCGAGCCGATCGCCCGGAGCTACCTCTAACAGGTAAAATTGCTCGTAACTGTGCCCTTAGAGCCAGGTTTGCTGGCAGCACCCCCTCCTTCATCGCCAAGATGTGATTACCAGAAAGAATTGGTTGAAAGCCCGCCCGCCTGCTCGGGAGAAATTAAAATTAGACTATTCATTAGTCCAATCCTCGGACTTAAGGGTAGAGGTCGCTCTCAAACTGTCAACTGTCAACTGTTGAACCTAGATTCTTGCCATTCTATCGAGGTCAGCAGCGAGGAAACAGGCTGCGGCGGCTTAGGTGCTGCCAAGCCAACCGATACAAAGGAAGCGACCATCAAAACGCCGTAAACAGCCACAGATAGCTTGCGAGTTGCCAGTCCCACCCATTGAGGATTTACTAAACCCAGACAAAATGCTGGCGTTGAAAACATGAAAGTTAAAACAAACAAGCTGGACATCAGGCACCTCCTCCTTCGCGAACTGCACCGATCGATCACTTGTTTATCCAATTATCAGCTAAAAAATCCGCTGAAAACAGTTGCGATTGATGATTTATAACTTAAGGATTATTGCCGTTTCTCAAACAATAATCAAGCTGCTTAAATCTCACGCTTTAGCTAGTTGTTAAAAAATAAATGTCTTTTTATATCGCCAGAAAATCTAGCTTAAAATAGAAACTAAATTCTTTACTCAAAATATGCAAGTCCGCTTTAACGTAGTCCGCCAAAATCAAAACGAGGCTCCCCGCGTTCACACTTACACCCTAGACGTGGATGAAAGCAATACCATCCTAGACTGCCTCAACAGCATCAAGTGGGAACAAGACGGCACTTTAGCTTATCGCAAAAATTGCCGCAATACAATTTGCGGCAGTTGTTCGATGCGAATTAACGGGCGCTCGGCTTTAGCTTGCAAAGAAAATGTCGGTAGCGAACTTGCGAGATTGCAAAAAATAGCCCATTCGAGTTCAGCACAACAGCCTGGCGATTTCATCCCAGAAATTACCGTCGCCCCCATGGGAAATATGCCGGTAATTAAAGATTTGGTGGTTGACATGACCAGTTTTTGGGACAACCTGGAAGCTGTTGAACCCTATGTCAGCACAGCCTCGCGAGCAATTCCCGAACGCGAATTTCTGCAAACTCCCGAAGAGCGATCGAAACTCGACCAAACTGGTAACTGTATCCTCTGCGGCGCGTGCTATTCTGAGTGCAACGCTCGGGAAGTCAACCCGGAATTTGTCGGCCCCCACGCCCTCGCCAAAGCTTACCGGACGATCGCCGATTCCCGCGACAGCGAAACCGAAAATCGGCTGGAAAAGTACAACGAAGGAACCGCAGGCGTCTGGGGCTGCACCCGCTGTTACTACTGCAACTCGGTTTGTCCGATGGAAGTGGCGCCGATGGATCAAATTGGTAAGATTAAACAGGAGATTCTCGATCGCAAAGACGACCAAGCCAGTCGATCGATCCGCCACCGCAAAGTCTTAATTAATCTCGTTAAAGAAGGTGGCTGGATAGACGAGCGCAAATTCGGTATCGAAGTAGTAGGAAACTATTTCCGCGACGTTCAAGGCTTGCTGAGTCTGGGCCCGTTGGGTTTAAGAATGCTCGCCCGCGGCAAATTCCCCTTGTCCTTTGAGCCTTCTGAAGGTACCGAAACCGTGCGAGATTTGATCGAATCGGTGCAAAATTTAGAAAAGTCGGCAGATTAGCGATCGGCGGTCAATTTCGGGTAAATTACAAGTTGTGCGATCGGCAATCTTCCCAAAAATCCTGACTCAAAACTCACAACTCAAAACTTTTAAATGACTGCTAAAACACCTCCATCACCAAAACCGACAACTCCAAATACCCCACAACCAGCAGAACCTGCTTTTGGCTGGAATGCCTACGCCGAAAAAATCAACGGACGATTTGCAATGGTGGGATTCGTGGGACTTTTGCTGCTAGAATTCTTCACCCGCCAGGATTTTTTTACCTGGCTGGGCTTGCGTTAAATTCAGTATAACTCGGTGGATAGCTACTGATGCGTAATATCATTTCCGCTCCAACAACACTGTAAAATTGGTTCGATCGTTTGGACTTCAAGTCCTCATGATCCGAGGACTGAAGTCCGAACAATCAAACAGCTTTATTAGGGTAATTTGGGTGCATATAGCCTTTCTCAAAAAGATGAGGTATGACTGACAGCTTATATAATCAGTTCAACTAAGAGGGCCCAAGCCCAACAACGTACCTCATCTCTCTGAGAACCGCTATATCACTTTTCAAGAGGGCGAAGCATGACCGCATATAAGTTATTAGTTATAATCTCATATTTACTGCGGTCATGCTTCGCCCCTACACACATATTTGCAAAACCTGAGATGCACCCGGTAATTTGCCCGACATGATATACATCCTCTCCCTGAAAAACAGGTAAAAAAATAGATAATCATCCATTTTCAACCTACATTCCTGCTTGTAAAACCTGGAAATTGAGTTAAGTAATAGAAATAGATACTGGATTTAGAGCCAATTAATTTCCAGTCACTTCACGGATAATCAAACTGTACTTACCTTTACCTTTTGGAGGTGGATCGTAAGCATTGACAACTACGCGGTAGCGGCCGCTCGCAGACAAGGTAAGAGTTAGCTCAGAATTGGAATTTTGCTGCGTGACATCATCATTTTCTCCCAGTAGCTCGCCCTGGGAGTTGAGAACAGCCAGATAAGTATCAAACTCGCTACTTTCTACATTGACAACCACTTTCTGACCCTGAGTGCCTTCAAAGGTGTACTCATCGTACAAACTGCTGTCCGAGGGCAGTACCGAAGACTTAGAAGTTGTGAGTTCTCCCTTTTGCTCTAAAATGATTTTTGACGATCGCCCATCAGGACTTGGCGAAGGTTGTACAGTTGGGGTCTGAGTTGGCGAGGCCTTTGGAGTTGGCAGCCCAGAAGGCGACGGGCTGGGGCTTGCTTGAGCTAAAACAGCCTTGCCCGCTTGACTCGCATTATGTGAATTTTGAGGAAATTCTGCTGAAACGATCGGGGAACTGCTGTTAGTAACTTCACCTGGATTTGACACTGGTACCGAGAGAGTCGGTTTCCCAGAAAAAATAGCTAGTAGAGCAATTGGCGCGATCGCCCAAAATCTAATTTGACCCATGAATTACCTCGATAGTCAGTTGACAGTTGACAGTTGACAGTTGACAGTTGACAGTTGGCAGTTGTCAATAGTCAGTTGTTAGTTGTTAGTTATGAGAATGAAGAACGTTTTAACTGCCAATCACTAATCACCAATTACCAATTACCAACTTTTAGCGGATAGTTAGATTGTAACGACCCCGACCCGAAGCATCATAAGCATTGACAATCACGCGGTAGCGACCCGTAGCTGGCAAAGTAACGCTCAGAAACGCATTTTTGCTCGAATCGCTCGCATCGTCATTTTCTGCCACTAATTTGCCGTTAGGGTCAAAGATAGCCACATAGGGATCGAAATCTGTACTTTCCAGGGAAATGCTGACAGACTGACCCGATCGACCTTCAAAAGTATACTCGCGATACAGACTGTTATCAGAAGGCAATACCGGGCCACCTGCGACTAAAGCGCCTTCTTCTTGCAAAATCGCCCGAGAAGGTGCGCTAGGAGCACTCGCTTTGAGTTCTAACGTATAAGCCCCCAACTGCCTAGCTTCGTTGGAATTTGCCAGCAACGTGTAAGTGCCATCTGCTGGCAGCCTGACTGTAATTCTGGCGTTTTTACTGCCTGCTCCGTCATTGTCTTGCGCGATTTCGCGCTCGTTGGGGCCGAGCAAAATTAAATAAGGGTCAATCTCTTGACTTTTCATTTCTATTGTGATTTGCTGTCCCGCTTTTCCCTCAAAGGAGTAGAGGTCAAAAAAGCTGTTGTCTGCGGGCAGAATGCTAGACTTGTCGGTAAGTTTGCCTGTGACGGCGGGCCCGTTTAACGCAACTTTTTGAGGTGATTTGCTGCCAAATGGCGATCGCCTTTGAGCAACGCGGGGAGCTCGCCCTTCTCGCACCGCACTCAAGAAAGCTGGCACTTTGTCTATGACAATTGCAAAACCGATACCGATATTGCCTCCGCCCTGGCCGCGAGTAAAAATAGAAGTATTGACGCCAATTAATTCTCCAGAACTATTAAGCAGCGGGCCGCCGGAATTACCGGGATTGATGGCCGCGTCAGTTTGAATTAAGCCACGGGCTGCGTCGATGCGGCTGACGATTCCGACTGTAAAAGTACCTTGAAATCGACCGAAAGGATTGCCGATCGCAAATGCTTGTTGTCCGACTTTCACCGAACCGGCACGGGCTAAAGGAATTGTCGGCAAATTGGTTTGACCGCGAATCTTCACCACGGCTAAGTCTAAACCTTCTTCGCCGAATCCAACGACATCGGCGACCAGTTTTCTGCCGTCTGACAAAATTATATTTACGGTACCGCCGGCAGAAACAACGTGGGCGTTGGTTAACACCATGCCGTCGGGGCTGATAATTGTGCCGCTACCGTTAGATTTAGCTGTATCGACGGTAACAACCGCCGGACTGGCTTTTTCGTATACCCGAATATTCGTTTGTTCTTCGGCATTTTGGGCGATCGCGCCTGGGAAACGCACAGAGTTAAATTCCGCTAAATTTGCCTCCTGCTGTCGGGGGGGCACCTTAACAACCGCAGCAGCCCTGGCTGCAACCCCAACTATGAAAATTCCTGATACCGCTAAACTTAGAAGTTTGAAATTCATGAGCGTGAATTAGTATTTTTTAACGATCGGCAGCTAGTAGTTAGGTGTTCGGGTCAACTGCTAACTATGGCCTGTAATTATTTTAGGACTTGGAGAGGGCTATTGATAAATTTAAGCTTGAGATTGCTTTAAGATTTAGCCTGCTGCTGAGTTTTTGGTAAATCGATCGACTTATAGGGCCAGAGTTTGGTTGCAAAACTAAGATAAGCCAGCAGTTTCGGCAATTCTCGAATCTTCTGGCGAGCGATCGACAATATACTTAAAATTAGCGTCCCGCACCAAAGCATCCTCATCGCCGTAGAAAAAAGACAGCAAAGCAAAACGCTCACCGCTAATCATCGCCGTCGCTTCGTGCAGCAAAGAACACGAAAAAATAATCGCCGTGCCAGAATCTCCTTTATAACCGTGCGGCGCGTACTCCGGAAACCGCAAAAATCCCCCCGTGTACTCCCCCACATTCAAGTTCAAAGTCATCGCAAACCTGCGGTGCACCGTACCTTTGCTCGTATTGTCGCGGTGTGGATGAAAATAACCGCCACTTTGGGCATCGTAACAAGCTATTAAATACCGTTCAAACCGAGTAATTTTAAACTGGAAAGCTTTTTGTACTTCCGGTACCACCCTACGCAGAATAATCGCACTCAATTTTCGCTGCAAATTCGGGTTTTCAATAAATAAATCTCGACGTTTCTTGAAATTATCATCGTGAATGCCAACAGTTTTCCCGTCTATTTGCCTCATAAAACCTGAGGGAGTGCCGCCGTCAGCTTTGTATATATCGATCAAACTGCGGCAACATTCTCTGTCCAAAACGTTAGGAATTACCAACACCGGGGCGTGGCGAGTCGCTGGTCGGGCTTCCTCAATTGGGGGCAAAGTTTTGATAAAATCCAATACTTGCTGGGCGTGTTGGTGCGGTTCGCCCATCGGTAAAATGTTAATTATCTGAAGGTTTTCGTTGAGAATAAAAGTTTGGGGTGCATAGTGAACTCCCCCAACTCCATTTTGTTCTACATCTTGGCAAACACCGTACTGCTGGCTGATTTTTTTGTCGAAGTCCCAGAAAAAGATGAATGACGGAGCCATTAGTGTGACTCTGTTTTGTTCTTTGTCTGCTGCATCAACGCTCACTCCCAACAGCGGTACTTGCAAAGTCTTGAATTCTTCTGAAAGCTCTTGAAAGCTTTTGAGGATAACTTGGATTTGTTCAAAAGCTGCGCTAGCAAAGAAAAACAGCACGACTCGCCGGCCGCCAACCGTCGAGAAATGAAATAAGGGGTTATTGCTGGAAGCAATCGAAAACCAAGGCGCCGGATCTCCTATTTCCAGTAAGGGCATATTGCTAATTTTAGATTTTAGATTTTAGATTTTAGACTATTGTACTTTGAGTTAGTTCCAGAGGTTGTATTTTATGCGATCGAAGGGGTTTGTAGTGAGGACTTTAGTCCGCAAAAATCAGAACAGGTTTGTAGTGAGGACTTTAGTCCGCATAAAGAAGGACTAAAGTCCTCACTACGAACCTGATAAGGATTATTTTATAGGAATACTATTAAATATATTTAAATAGTTTTTTTTGGGAATTTTATGGTTATTTTACTTGACCAAGAATTTCTTGATGGTACCCGCCACGTGATTTATCCATGGAATCAATCCCAAATCGAAAATCGAAAATCCTCAAGCCCTCGAATTTATCCGTGGGGTCGCCTCTAAAATCTAAAATCTAAAATCTAAAATCGATTGATTGAGCTGTCTTTAAAATTTTATTTTATAGTTATTTAAACATTCTAAGATATGAGAATAAGTAGATGGGCATCAATAAACGCAACTTAATTTTTGTCTTGCTCGCGGGAGAAATGTTTAGTTTAACCCACCTACTTATCTGTGCCTATTTGTCGAAATTGGGGGAACTATCCGGTTGGTCTTCCGGGTATTCTACGGGGCGATATTCCACGTAGTCCGATGGCGGTGCTTCTACGTCACGGTTGCTGGGGCGAGACCTCGATGCTTCCGCTGGCCGAGGTTTTTTGGTTCTCGGCGGCGCGTCAGAACTGCGGTTTTCCGAAGTTGGGGGGCGGTTGCGGCTGCTGCGGGCCGGTCTTTCTTCGGGGTTGTCTGAAACGTCCCAGTTGTCAGAGCCTTGGGCGGGCGGGGCTTCTGGGCGCGCCGGACGTTTGCGTGAGGCCGATCGATCGATCGACTCCCGAGATGTGTTCGCGCTACCGTTGCGATTCGACGAAGGACGGCGGCGGGGCTCATCGTCGTAGGTTTCCCGCGAGGAACGATTTTCTTGACTACCTCTAATCCGGGGACGCTGCGGGTAGTCTTCCTCTGGTTCTATCTGGTCGAAGTCGTTATCGTAGCCGTCGTAAGCGTAGGCGTTGCTGACTGGTCGCTCTTCATCTACGTATTGCGATCGACTTTTAGCTTGGGCTGTGGTCGCTCCCCGCAATTTGATGCTTTCGGCTGCAAAAAATATGGCGGAACCTGCAAGCAGAAATTGACCGAATGCCAGAATTGGGTCAAGCCGCCATCCTTGAAATAACAGAATACCGCCACAGAGCAAGCCCACGGCTGCAAAAAAAATATCGTGGTCTCGGGCTAGTTTGGGACGCCACGATCGCAGAAAGTACAGTCCTGCCCCTGCTACTGCTAGGATGATCCCTAACAGGCTGCTCAAGTTCAATCCTAAATTGACCATTAGCCTATCTCCTATGTCTTTCCTATGTTAGCGAGTTAGATTTTACTTCTATCATTAAGTCTGTCAGTCTGTTATTCCGACTGTGGTTTCACAGGGCAGCCTCCGATCGGGCTTTCAGAAGAGGTTCGCGCACCTTATAGTAATGAGTTTAACGGGAAAAAACCTCAGCTTGGCCGTCAACTGAAGGTTTTGCCTTCACAGTTGCTGGTAGCCGAGGTTTTGGAAGCGGGGAAATGCCCGATCGTGCGATCCCAAAATTGACTCGCGCGCCGGACGCTTGAAACCCGCAGACTTTTTAGGTGCGCTTGATTTTGTCTTTTTGGCTGATAAAGATCAGGGCGATCGTTGCTGGAATGACTACCAGCGAAATGCCCACAAGCAGGCTGTACAAAAAGTTAGCGAGTGAAGGAGTCATAAATTCAAAGCCTTTGTTACAACAATTTGATTTTTATTAATTTTATCAGCAGTCAGTTCTCAGGGAGAAGTTCGGCAATGGATTTTGCAAGGGATGTGGTGCTACCAGCAATATTTTTACCCTGGAAAACTCTCAGTCTCGCACCCTCAAACCCTCTAACTCTTTCCATCCGAAGGTATAAGGCCGGAAAAATTTTGTCGATCGTGTTCGATCGCACCTGTGAAACGGTTAAAATTATGAAAGGCTGACGTAACAAAACTTAAGATTTTCGAGATAAGACCCATGACTGGTATTACCGTTGCAAGTTGGATTCTGGGCTCTGTCCTAGTGGTGATGACTTTGCTGTTTATTTTTCGGATCGTCCTGACTTGGTATCCCGGCGTGAACCTGAGCAGGTTGCCGTTGAGTCTGATTGCTTGGCCGACGGAACCTTTTTTAGTCCTAACCAGAAAAATTGTAGCGCCGATCGGCGGAGTGGACATTACACCGATTATTTGGGTGGGCATCTGTAGCTTGCTCCGGGAAATGATGCTCGGCCAGCAAGGAATTTTGACGATGATGATGTAGGAATGGGGAATGGGGCATGGGGAATGGGGAATGGGGCATGGGGAATGGGGCATTGGGCATTGGGCATTGGGCATGGATCAACAGTTAACAGTTAACAGTTAACAGTCAACAGTCAACAGTCAACAGTCAACAGTTAACAGTCAACAGTCAACAGTCAACAGTTAACAGTTAACAGTTAACAGTCAACTGCCTACTGACTATTTTGATTCATGAACTGTTCGACGAAATTCGTGTAAACTTCGCCGCTGAGAAATTCGGGGCTATCGAGGATTTTTTGGTGGAAACTGAGGGTGGTGGGGACGCCGGTAATCGCGCATTCCCGCAATGCCCGTTTCATGCGCCGGATGGCTGAAGGTCGATCGCGCCCCCAGACTATCAATTTACCAATTAATGAATCGTAGTAAGCCGGTATTTCGTAATCGGTGTAAACGTGAGAGTCCATCCGCACGCCAGGGCCACCAGGAGGCAAAAAGCCGGTGATTCTGCCAGGATGGGGCCGGAAATTGCGATCGGGGTCTTCAGCATTGATGCGACACTCGATCGCGTGGCCGCTGAGAATTACTTGGTTTTGCTTAATTTGCAGTTTTTCTCCTTGGGCGATCCGAATTTGTTCGGCGATCAAGTCGAGCCCTGTAATCATCTCCGTGACGGTATGTTCGACCTGAATCCGGGTGTTCATTTCCATGAAGTAGAACTTGCCCGATTTGTCAAGCAAAAATTCAACAGTTCCAGCACCCGTGTAGTTAATGGATTTAGCCGCAGCAATCGCAGCGTGACCCATTTGATCTCGCAGTTTCTGGCTGAGGGCGGGGCTGGGCGCTTCTTCCAGGAGTTTCTGGTGTCGGCGCTGAATCGAACAATCTCTTTCGCCGAGGTGGATGACATTACCGTAGTTGTCGGCGAGGATTTGAATTTCGATGTGGCGCGGTTTTTCGATGAATTTTTCGAGGTAGACTCCGGGATTGCCGAAGGCTGCATCGGCTTCGCCTTGGGCTGCTGAGAAGAGTTTGGGGAGTTCGGATGGTTCTCGGACTAGCCTCATACCGCGGCCTCCACCGCCGGCGGTAGCTTTGATCATCACAGGATAGCCGATCTCGCGGGCTATTGCTAGAGCTTCGCGATCGTCCGCCAGCAATCCGTCGCTACCGGGTACTGTGGGGACTTTCACCCGCTGCATGGTTTCTTTGGCGGTGGATTTGTCGCCCATCGCCCGCATCGCAGCCGGACTTGGGCCGATGAAAGTAATTTGATGATCCGCACAGATTTCCGCAAATCGGGCATTCTCCGCGAGGAAGCCATAGCCCGGGTGAATCGCTGCGGCGTTGCGCGTCAGGGCGGCCGAGATGATGTTGGGGATGTTTAAATAGCTTTTGCTGCTGGTGGGGGGGCCGATGCAAACGGCTTCGTCTGCCAACTGAACGTGTAGGGCGTGTTTATCTACAGTGGAATGAACGGCGACTGTGGCAATCCCCATTTCCTCGCAGGTGCGTAGTATGCGGAGGGCGATTTCCCCCCGATTAGCGATTAAAATTTTCGAGAACCCCATCTTCGCTGCTTAATTCACTCAATATTCTGTACAATAATCCCTTTCGGTATCTTCTGGATAATGGTTTCCCATAAATTCTTAATAAAAATTTATTTTACAATTTGGTGGTAGTTGTGCTATGGTTTTAAATCGGTGGTCTCAAAGGGCTAGTCACAAGTTAAATTTCAGGAACCTCAACCTGTGAATCTTTAACTCGTAACGCAAAAAATCCCAGAGATTGTCGGAAAAAGCGGATGTGGCGGAATTGGTATACGCGCACGCTTGAGGTGCGTGTGGCATTATGTCCTTGCGAGTTCGAGTCTCGCCATCCGCATTGAATATATGAAACAACTGTTGATGGCTTTGACTGTTGGCGGTTGTTTTGTTTTTGATGGGTGGGTAGTCAGAAACCGGGTTTTTGCGAGAATATTTGGTTACAGGCGAAGATTCGGGAAAAAACCCGGTTTCTTGGATTTTAGTTGCTATACTGTAGACACTCTGTATATACATCCTCAAAAAAGGGTGAAGTCCTCAGAATAATATCACTAGCTAGAGGATTGGGCTATGGTTGGGACGATCGCAAAGTGGGGAAACAGTCTTGCTGTTAGGATTCCACAGCATTTAGCTAAAGAGATTAACTTAGTGGAAGGTTCCCAAGTGCAGCTTGTCTTGATAGATGGTAGGCTGACGATCGAGCCGATAACTCGTCGGCGGTATTCGCTTGAGGAGTTGATTGAGGCCATTACCCCAGAAAATCTTCATACTGAGATTGACAGTGGAGTTGCTGTGGGGAATGAAGTTTGGTGACACAATCAAATCCCTACATTCCGAGTCGAGGCGATATTGTTTATTTAGACTTTGACCCCACTAAAGGACACGAACAAAAAGGACTTAGACCTGCTTTTGTGCTGTCGCCTCGTGCTTATAATCAGAAAAGTTCTTTAGCTTTATTTATGCCTATTACCAAGCAACAAAAAGGGTATCCTTTTGAAGTTGCTTTACCAATTGGATTAAAAGTTCAGGGAGTTATTCTTGCAGATCAAATCAAGTGTCTAGACTGGAAAGTTCGCGGTGTTCGATTTGTTGAATCTGTATCTGAAGATGTGATTGAGGAGGTACAGACCAAAATTGAGCCGTTGTTATTCTAAAAGTGGTGGCGAGAAACCGGGTTTTTGTGACAGACTTGGTGACAACTCCTAGATTTCGGGAAAAACCCGGTTTCTTAGATTTTGGATTGTGGGTGGGTGGCGAGAAACCGGGTTTTTGCGACAGACTTGGCGACAACTCCCAGCTTTCGGAAAAAACCCGGTTTCTGTGGTTTTGCGCGAGTATCGTCGGGTGCGTCGCTATCAGATATATTTAAATGCGATCGAACTTCTGACAGCGACGCACGATACAAAATACTCTTTAACTACGGAAACTTGCGTGCACAAAAAATACATTTTATGGCAAAATAATAATTACTCATTTAATCGATCGCCATTATCCCCATGACTACTGTTACCCAAGCACAAATTGAACAATATCGCTCCCAACTACAAGAATATCCCGATGCTCTGAAAGGCCTTGAGGTGCTCGAAGGGTGTGAAGGCGATTTAGAATATGCCGCCGAAACTATAGCAATTGAGTCAGGAGAATTACCGGACAAGTTGAGCGAGGAAGATCCGAATGAACCTAGCTGGTTAGAAAAGTCAACTCAAAAATTGCGTCCTTATATTTGTACCTCAGCCTTTAGAGAATCATTAAAACAGGGTTTTGGTGGTGCAATGACTTTGCTAATGCCTTATGTTGGTATTCCAGCATTATTAATATTAATAATTCTTTACATAAACGAGAAAAATCTGGATGAGTTTTGTAAGGAGTCCTAAACACCGATCGCAATGAAGCCAGACCAGTAATGAGGTTCAACAAAGGGAAATGGCTTGCGGTTCTTTGCGCCCTTCAGAGGAGCTTGAACATAGCGCGTGCGTTCCATTAGGGGTAGTCGATCAAAAATTTTGTCAATTTGGGGTTTGAGGTCTTTTAATAAGGCTTCCAGCCCCTCTGAAGTCAGATTCCGCAGCCATTGCTGTGCCTCATTGAGAGCAGTAACCGTTGACATACTTTCTAGGTTTTCATAGAACCGCATTAGTAATAAAGTGCTGGTGACTTGATCCACTTCCCAAAGCGTGCTGACTATACTAGGGCTACCAGCCAAGAGAAAGCCAAAAGGTAAGCCAATATATTCATCGCTAGTTTTGGATTTTGTCAATCCAGTTTCGCAGGCGGAGAGGGTGACAAGACGACATTGATTTAGGTCAAGATTCAAGATTTCCAACAGTGTCAAACGTTCTTTATTTGCGAATACCAGGGATGATTCCAAAGGCGAGTCAGGCTCAAACTTGCCGTGACAACCGAAATGGGCGCAGTTGGCAAAATTGAGTTTCGCGTTTAGAATTGCGTTCTTATTAGCATCATCTTTTGCCAAGAAATCATTAGATTTGAATTTCTCGCAGATATTCGCGGCTTGAAGTTCAAGTAAATAGCGATCTTTGGTAGGATTAGCAATCGCAAATAGGTGAGAGAAATTGGGGCGTTGTCGCTGTTTCGCCTGTTGCAGCAGTTGGCAACTGGGGGCATAGCTGACTCCACCTGGGAATAAGTCGAGAAAGCATAAATCTGATTTGGATAGGGATACAGTAGTAGCAGAATTCTGTTCATCGGTGTATCCACGTTCAACATCCCTTTCGTGAGAGATTGGCAACGCATGAAGAGGGAAAAGATGCAAGAAACGATGGGGAATTAAAATTAGTCGATCGCACTGTTTCGGAATATTCTCTAAAATCCGATCTAGCTGCAAAATCTCAGCTAGATTGTGGAGGCGAGAGGCTAGTTTTTCCTGCCATTGCGGTTTTCTTTCAGGTGGTTTACTCTCTTCGTAGTCTTTTCTATACTCGTCATACCAATTTACCAAGGCTTCAAAGTTTGCTGTTGAAGATTGCCAGATGATGGGTGTTGGCGTTTGCGGGGTGATGATGAAGGTGAGGAATTTGTCACCTGTAATGTACCACTCAAGAATAGCGGTGTTTTCACCTGTCAGAGTTTGAATGTCTTTGTAGAGGATGGGCTTAACTTTTTGGGTTAGGCTAAAATCAGGATCGATCGGTGTAATTTCACGAGCAATCAATTCATCGAGTTGTTTACGTAATTTGGTGAGATGAGTAGAATCGCGGCTAGTTGTTAGGCTGTCGATTTGGAGGCTGCGTTCTCCCAATATTCTGCCGCCATTACTGTTACTGTTTATCTGTTCGATTTCCAGTCGTCGCTGTTCGGCCTCAATTTCTCGACTGAGGCGCGACAATTCGTTGAGAACAGTTTCGGGGATATTGCCTTTAGGTTTGATGTCACGGTTGGCAAAGAGTTCTACAAGGTTGCGGGCTTTGCTGCGTTCGACGTATTCGATCGCTTCGGTGTAGCGTTGCAGTTCGATGCAAATTTCTACCATGCCACTATAGATTCTGTTATATTCTTCGGCTAATTTCTGTTTGGTTTCATCCCCAGATTCAATCTCGCCCCGTAAAAATTCTACTGTTTCAATAGCTGGGGTATATGTATCGTAAGCCAGTTGCCATTGCTGGTTGTTTTGGTAAAGATTACCTAAATTAAACAAAGTTTCTGTATAATCTTGCGGGAAAGCTTCGCGAGTTCTGATAGTTAAAGCAGCGTGATAAAACTCAATCGCCCTCTCCAGATTATCCGCCCGCGAACCGTTGATTCTGTTACTGTAGGCAAGGGCTAGGTTGTTTTGAGTCGTTGCCCATTTTTCGTAGAAATCATCAGGAGTAAGGACTGTTAAAGCAGCGTGATAAAACTCGATCGCCCTCTCTAAATTATCCGCCCGCGAACCGTCGATTCTATCACTGTAAGCAAGGGCTAGGTTGTTTTGAGTTGCTGCCCATTTTTCGCGAAAATCCTCAGTAGCAAGGACTGTTAAAGCAGCGTGATAAAACTCGATCGCCCTCTCTAAATTATCCGCCCGGGAACCGTTGATTCTGTCACTGTAAGCAATAGCTAGGTTGTTTTGATTCATTGCCCAATCTTCGGGGAAATCATCAGGAGTAAGGACTGTTAAAGCAGCGTGATAAAACTCGATCGCCCTCTCTAAATTATCCGCCCGCAAACCGTTGATTCTGTTACTGTAGGCAAGGGCTAGGTTGTTTTGAGTCATTGCGGATTTTTCGGGGAAATCCTCAAGAGTATAGACGGTTAAAGCAGCGTGATAAAACTCGATCGCCCTCTCTAAATTATCTGCCCGCGAACCGTTGATTCTGTCACTGTAGGCAATAGCTAGGTTGTTTTGAGTCGCTGCCCATTGTTCGGGGAAATTCTTACGATTACGGACTGTTAAAGCAGCGTGATAAAACTCGATCGCCCTCTCTAAATTATCCGCTCGCGAACCGTTGATTCTGTCACTGTAGGCAGCAGCTAGGTTATTTTGAGTTCCAGCATATTCTTCGCTCCCCGGTTGCCGATTGTTTAAAACTATTTGATAACCTGTTATAGTAATTTCAATATTTTTCGCTCTATTCCCGCGCGGAAATTGATAAATATCAATACTCAAATTTGCAATGAGGGTGAGAATGTCATAAATTGCTTCGGGATGTTGGGCAATTAAATTATCGGCTACTTGCTGTAAAGTCTCGGCAAAACGCAGATTGAGGAGATCTTGCCGCCCGGCCAGCATCGGGTAAATTACTTGAATATCGCTATGGCTATCTTGTTCTGCTTGCAATAATTGTAGGATAAAGTTTACATATTCTTGGGAATCTTCACTTTCTGAGTTATCGCTATCTCCGTCATCGTTCATTCCCAAAAAATTAGCGATTTGAGTGGCAGTTTGCAATAAAAAACTACCCGCATTTTCTTGATTGTTTTCCGAAAATTGGGCTGCAATAACCCGCATCATTTGTACTAACTCAGCATCCACCAATTCCGAGTTTGCATTCAAGATTTGATTTTCTTCACCGTTGGGGCAAGTCAGCAGGGTATGAATTAGTTACACCGATGTTTATTTTACCATGATTCGATGGGTTCGGTGGCCAGAAACCGGGTTTTTGCGAGAATATTTGATGACAGGCAAAGAGATGGGAAAAAACCCGGTTTCTTCGATCGTGCGGAACCGTATCAATTTCTACCCAATCTCGTGCAAGAAATCGAAATTACCGTCTCCCACAGAGTTTCTAAGCGTATTGATAATTTTCGTTGTATTATCGTAAGGCCCTTCAACATAACAAGGTTCTCCATTGCGACCGAAATTCAAGCCGATTTCGCTGGTTGATTCTCCTAAATGAGCCTTCGACTGCTCGAAATCGCGATGCGGTTCAAAGCCTAATTTTTTGGCATAGGCGATCGCGCCCCAAACCAAAGCTTGTGCTTGCTCTAAACTAATCTCCTCGTATCCCAGAAACTGCGAGTAAGCATTCTCAACAAGATTTTTATATTGGCTATCGTTGCAGTTACGTGGCGGCATGGCATCCTTCACTCCCAAGCACCAGTAGTCGATCAAATAAGAGGTTACAACAAAACGATTGTAGCCCTTGGAACGGGTAACCATCACTAAACCCAAACCGCTCATTTCAGAGGTTTCATTGCCCAACAATACCTTCGCAAAATTTACATCGACGAGACATTGAGCAACGGGCAATAACTCTCCTTTTTCGGCGCTAGCGAGGGCTGTTTGTTCTGCCTGAGATATCAGAAATGTACTGACTTCGGATGCTTTCAATCCTAACTTTCGGGCAATTTGTTTGGGCGTTAATTGCCGATCGCGCAGGTTGAGAATTTCTTGTTCTTGTTCGGGTTGCATGGTTTTTCTACTGCTGTCAGGGCAGTGTTCGATCTGAGTAGATCATTGTATCGCGTTTTTGCGACAAACTTCTTAAAATTGCAAAGTTCCAGGAAAAACCCCGGTTTCTTTGATGGTATTATACGATATTTTGTAGGGGCGGGTTCACCAATAATATCTAACAATTACCAACCATCTATATAAACCCGTCCCCACACCACCGATCGCCCACGTCAACCTGAAATTTACATCGCATCACCAAAATTTACATGATGATTTATCGTTGGGTGGGGGCGGGTTTTTGAGATTGTTTGTTTTGGGCGATTATGGTTGGTGAACCCGCCCCTACGGGGATGTATGAAAGAACCTAATTCTGCCCTAATTCTGGCGGCTTCCCCATTAAGCCGGTCATCAAGCGCAATGCTAAAAACCTGACTGGCGGAATTGTCCGCAAACACCACAATCCAAAGCGGCGAAATGCTACAATTGGCATCCAAGTATTGGAAAACAATCTATCGAGAAAATCGGTAAATCCCAACACGATTAAGTTTTCTTTTTTTCGCCAATTGTGATACCGTTTTAATACTCGCAAATCGCCGATGTCTTCGCCTTTCTGGTGGGCTTGCTGCAAGATTTGCCCGATCGCACCTGCGTCTCGAATGCCCATGTTCAATCCCTGGCCCCCCACGGGATGGCAGCAGTGGGCCGCGTCGCCAATGAGTGCTAATCTGGGCAACACGTAGCGATCGCTCTGCATTAACTGCACTGGGAATAAAAAGCGATCGCTCTCCAACTCCAAGCGCCCTAAAATCCCGCCCGTGCGCTGTTCCAACAAAGTTAAAAACTCTTTTTCGTCCATAGACTGCAAAGCTTTTGCTTCCGCGTGGGGTGCTGTCCAAACTACTTGACAACGGTTCCCCGGTAATGGTAAGACTCCCATCGGGCCGCTCGGCCAAAAGCGCTCAAAGGCAATATCATTGTGCGGTTTTTCCGCTTTAATCGTGATAGCAACGCAGGATTGCCAGTATTTCCAGCCGTGGGTGCCGATGTTGGCTTCGCTGCGGATGCGCGATTTAGAACCGTCGGCGGCGACTAATAATTTAGTGCGAATTGTGCGAGTTTCGCCCTGTTGTTTGATTTGAATTTCGGCGCAATTAGTTAAATATTTTACCTCGACTACTTCCGCCGGACAAACCCAACTAAAATTCTGGTTTTTTGCTAAGGATTCTTGCAAAGCTGACAGCATGACTCGATGCTCGCCAACATAACCTAATGCTGTTTTTGGTACGGGTAATTTGCCAGTATTTCCCAAATCCGGGCGGTGGAATTCGACGATACCGGGATAGTCGCCGTCGCAGAGGCTAATTTGCTCGAAGGTGGTGATTTGCGGCAAGATTTGCTCCCACACGCCGAGGCCTTCTAAGATCATTCCCGATAGCAGGGTGATTGCATAGGCTTGTTTTTTGGCTGCTGCTGCTGCGGGGAGTTGGGTTTCTATGATGGCTATTTTTAATCCTGAATCTTTGAGGGCGCACGCTAAGGTGGCGCCGACTATGCCGCCTCCGACGATCGCGATATCAAAGTCTAATTCCGGTGTTTGCGCGGAGGCTGTTGTTGCAGAAAGTTGGTTTATGGGCATTTTCAAGGGATTTTTTTAAGTGAATAATTATATTTACTCTTGTATTGTAAAGAATTATTTCGATTTTGGGCGATCGACTGAGACGGGGAGATGACTATTTTGCAAGGTGCGACGCTTGCTACTGCGGAGTGTTTTCTGTGGCGATCGCAATTACTGGGTATGTAGTTGGGCTTTAGCCCCAAGAGCGCTGAAGCGCAACTACGTACCTGGTTGGTATGTTGTTGGGCTTTAGCCCCAAGAGCGCTGAAGCGCAACTACGTGCCTCGGAGCGCTGAAGCGCAACTACGTACCTAAGAGCGCTGAAGCGCAACTACGTACCTAAGAGCGCTGAAGCGCAACTACGTGCCTTTTTCTAATGACTGTTGACCATTTCCTTTTCCTTGATGTTTTCCGTTGCTTGGGCTGATAGATTCTGGGAAATGGGAATCTCTATGATAAACTCTGCACCTTTCCCGGGTGCAGAAACACATTTCAATTTTCCTCGGTGTTTTTCAACTATAATTTGATAGCTGATTGATAGTCCTAAGCCAGTGCCTTTGCCGACGGGTTTGGTAGTAAAAAATGGATCGAACAATTTGCTCATAACTTCAGGATTGATTCCCATCCCGTTGTCGGCAATCCGAATGGTTACTGTGTCTGAATTTGCACTGGTGTTAATCTGAATGGTGTTGGGGCTAGCATATATTTCTGTTGGAGAACGCTTGCTGTTGTATTCTTCGAGGGCATCGATCGCATTTGCTAACAGATTCATAAATACTTGATTGAGCTGACCTGCATAGCACTCGACTTTGGAGAAGCTGCCGTAGTTTTTGATAATCTCGATCGCCGGACGAACTGCATTAGCTTTGAGCTTGTGCTGCAAAATTACTAAAGTGCTTTCGATTCCTTCGTGAATGTCTACTCGCTTCATCTGCGATTCGTCGAGTCGGGAAAAGTTACGCAAGGATACAACTAAGTCGCGGATGCGATCGGCTCCTACTTTCATTGATTCCAAAATCTTCGGAAAGTCTTCTATTAAGTAATCAATTTCTATCTCTTCGGCTGATAAAGCAATTTCCGTGACGGGATTTGGGTATTTTTCCTGGTAAAGGTTGAGCAGATTTAGCAAGTCTTTGGCGTATTGGCTGGCGTGGGTGATGTTGCCGTAGATGAAGTTAATCGGGTTGTTGATTTCGTGGGCGACTCCGGCGACTAGCTGGCCGAGTGAAGAGATTTTTTCGGTTTGGATTAGTTGCGCTTGGGTTTCGTGCAAGTCGCGGAAAGCTTTTTCGAGCTGGGCTGCTTGCGATCGATACTGTGCTGCTGATTGCTTGAGTGCTTCCAATACTTGGACGCGATCGCTAATATCCGTGTGCGTGCCCACCCATTCGCGAATGCTGCCGTCTGTTGCTAAAACTGGGACTGCGCGCACCCAAAAGTGCCTGTAGCTGCCGTCAGACGCCCGCAAGCGGTGTTCGACTTCATAGAGGTTTTTGGTTTCGACTGCGCGCATCCAAGCTTGCAGCGTGAGATCGCGATCGTCTGGGTGAATTGCCGAAAACCAGTTGTTTGTGGCTTCCTCCAAGCTTTGGCCTGTATATGCCATCCAGTCTGTGGGCGCGATCGGCTTTCCTTGTGCGTCTGTGATCCATACGAGTTGCGCGGTAGCAGCGATCAGCGATCGGTATCTTTGCTCGCTTAAACGCAGGGCTGTTTCGGCTTGGAAGCGATCGCTGATGTCGCGGGCGATGGTAGAAATATATGCGAGTTGGCCGTCTGGTGCTGAGTGGGAGATGATGACTTGGCTGACGGGAATTTCAACTCCCGAGGCTGACACGAAGGCTGTTTCTCCACTCCAAACACCGCCTGAGATTGCGGTGGCGATCGCTTGCTGGAAGGTGCTGCGGGCTGAGGCTGCGGCAAATTCTCCAACTTGTTTGTTCGATATATCTTCGTTTTCGTCGATACCCACCATTTTTCTGCCTGCTTTGTTCATGTAAACAGCGTGCCCGTCGAGATCGCAGATACCTACAAAATCCGGCGTTGCTTCGAGAATTGCTGCCAGACTTCTGTTGGCGACTTCTGCTTGTTTGCGATCGGTAATATCCCGCGCGATGCTAACTATACCGCTGATTTTTCCTTGCCCGTCTCGGTAAGCGTTTTTTGTCGAAAGAAATGTCCGCAATTTTCCTTGAACTGGCAATTCTTCTTCCATTACTTGCGTTTTTCCCGCTGTCACGATCTGGCGATCGGTTTTGGTAATATTGGCCGCAATTTCCGCAGGAAATAACTCGCTGTCATCTCGGCCGATAATGTCGTCAAAAGACTTGCCAATGATGCTAGCTCCCGCAGCGTTGAGCATCATGTAGCAGCCCTGAATGTCTTTGACAAATAGGGCGGTCGGCGTACTGTTAATGACTGTGAGCAACAGGTTGTAGTTTTTTTGGAGCGCCTGCTCTGTTGTGTGAGAATCGAGAATTTGCTGCTGCAATTGCTCGTTAGCAAGTTGGAGTTCAAGAGTCCGTTTCTCAACTTGACTTTCTAAGTCTGATTTAGCTTTGATCAGCCCCAGTTGGGTTCGATAGCGCCTTCGGTCTGCGGTGCAGAGACTTTTCGCATTCTGCCAAATCAGAACAGTAAAAACGATCGCGTTCAATATGCTTAACAGCGATATTCCTAGCTCCGGGGAGTAGGCTTGCAACCGCTCTCCCGAGATGATGAAGTAACCTGCCAAAGTCGGAATAACCATCGCCTGTGGCAACAACCGCCTTGCCATGATGCCGCCCGCGCGATCGCTCACAATTACTGCTATCAATCCTCGCTCTGGACTGGCAAATAAAATCCCCAGGCTCAGTAACATAAATGCTACGGAGGTGTGCAAAGCCATTCCTGTATAGCCAATTGTGTAAAAGAAAGGTTTGCCGTAGATGTAGCCGATCAAACCCAGATATGCAATTAAAAATGCACAACAGCTTAAGATTTGAACCCGCAGGTATTTGGGGCGGCGTAGAGACAGCAGCAGCAAGGCAGTTCCCTGCAATAAAAAAGCAGTGGCAGTATTCGGCGCCATCCGTCCCGGTGCTGAGATACTTGTGAGGTTAGAATTGTCTTTAAATAGCAGTTGATCGATGCCTAAGTCTAAATTAGAGCTATATTGAATTAGGGTGAATAGACTGATTAATATAATTAAAAGTGAACTGGAAACAATTAAAGCTTTATCTATTTTCTGAGGTTTAATTATTGTTGATTTGGCGCGCCTGCGCTGTTGCAGAAATAGAGACAATCCGCTCAAAATAAAGCAGAACGCTGTGTTCGCTTTCATGCTTGGGAGTTCTGGAAAAATGCTCTTTAAGAGTTGCAGGTCGAAGATCCAACCCAACATGACTGTACAGCCGATCGCGATTACTGCAATACCAGCCTTTTTGGAAAAAGACTGGAGTGCTGCAATTGGGGTTGAGGGCGGCTGCACTTTTTGCGATCGTTCAAAAAATTCCAATTTCTCGCTCCCTCAAATTATGTGGGTTTCTAGGTGTTGAAGGTAACAATAAACACTCTACTTATATTGTTGCTAGATATACCAAGCTGCTTAAGAGATTGTTAAAACTGCGTAGATAGCACATAATACTAACTATGTTATCTAACTTGAGATAGAGTGTCAACTAAAGTAACAGGCTTTGATGTATAAGGCATTGGTCAGAATTCAATAATTTTTCTTGATTGTTAGTTAAAATAAAAAATTCTTTTTTCTTTCGGATTTGTCCTTATTGTTTGTTACTTATTCCTTGTTCCTGCGAGGTGGTAAAAAGTGCGATCGCCCGATTCATCTTCCGGGCAGAGTGTTTTTACTCACTCATTCGAGGGGTAATGGTAAAGGATTGTGCGATCGACTCCGCAGGGCGCTCACAACAAAAATAGCAGTCGGATTGTCAACCGGCTGCTGTCGCTGTGGTTCGTGTTCTGCTATCAGTTGGCTCCGCTAACCTCACAAAAGATAAAACTGTGCGCTTGAAACCAATCCTACACAAACTTTCGTCCGCTTTCGCAGACTCAAGAGGGGGATATTCAAGCCGGATTTGGTATCAAATCTGACCTCAACGGTGTTGGGTTTCCTTCTTTCATTAATGACTGTTGACTGTTGACTGCTGACTGCTGACTGTTGACTGTTGCTAGTAATTAGTTAACGGTTGTGTGTTGTTAGTAAGTAATTAACGATATTACTGGTTATTAGTTACTGGTTATTAGCACGAAATAACCAATAACTAATAACCAATAACCAATAACTAATAACTAACAACCAATAACCAATAACCAATAACCAATAACTAATGACTAATGACTACAGACCAAATTTTGAACTGCTTCCAAAGCTTCGGTTGCTGACTGGTAACGCTGGGGGAAAGAGTACAGCACCATCTGGTCTAAAATGCTAGCAAGCTCCGGCGTCACGGTTGCATTTTTCTGCCAAATAAGATTGCCTAAATTATCGACTTTGAGTTGTTTCGGGCGCATCCCTGTCAAGGCTTGAATCCCGATGATCCCAACAGCATAAATGTCGCTGCAAAATTTCGGTGCGCCGATGGCTTGTTCGGGAGGAATGTATTCTTGATGAGTGCCGCCGCCGCGCGATTTGGTTTGACCGTTGCTATTTTGGGAGGTATTAATTTCTTTGACGGCCCCAAAGTCAATTAATACAATCTTGTTATCTGGTGAGCGCTTGATTAAGTTTTGAGGGTGCAAATCGCGGTGAATTACATTTTCTTTGTGAACGAAGACTAGCACTTCTAAGATATCTTTCAACAAAGCAATAACTTGATGTTCTTTCCAGGGTTGACCTTCGATGAGTTCTTGATACAGTGGTTGTCCTTCGATGAATTGATAGACTAAATAAAAATATCCATCTTCTTCAAATCGAGCTAACAATTCTGGTATGCGATCGTGTTGGCCTAAGCGATATAACACTCGCGTTTCTAGATCGAATAGCTTGCTGGTTTTCTCTGACTGGCTTTTCAGGCGCTTGACGAGACACAAAGGTCGATCGGGCAAATTTTCATCTTCAGCGAGATATGTATCGCTGTACTCGGTGCTGACTAAGTGTTCTCGGATTCGGTAACGCATCCGCAGCAGCCTTTGCAAGATCGGATCGACAGATTTAACAGGTTTTGTGCCTTTTTCTAGAGATCTCATGATACAGTCCCAAAGATTTGCTCCGACTACTCTTTCTTCTGGTCGAATAATTTCTGCTTGCTTCAATACCTTGGTGAGGTCTTTCCACAATTTGTAGCCGACATATCGCCCCAGGTATCCCACTGTGTACCCGCGGGCGATCGGATCGTTTTGCTGAATTTCTTGATACGTCAAACCAGTTAAAACGCCTTTAATTATCGACTGCTGCAACCGACTCAGGTTTTTTTCTGTTTGTTGGTATACCAGGTTGTCCAAAAAAGTTATTGCTTCTTCTACCGTCATAGGCTTCATATTTTAAGTGATTTGTACGGGAGTCACGCATTTTTCTATGCTTAAGTTTCTGTTATACATGATTTGACTTAACTTTGATAGCTTTGTCTACTGATTGAAATATATTTTTATAAATATGACTTTTATGACTTTAAGTTATGACTTTTATGAATTGACATGATTCATAGTTGCGATTATTGTATCAAGTACAAGTTTTAAATAGAGAATATATTCCCAAATTAGCACGTTGCAATTTTGACTGTACCCAATTAAAAAAAATCCTTAGTTAGCTTTTTACCCAGAGCGAAGCCGAAGGGCTGTCTTCCTTCTATAACTACAGCAAAGTGCGATCGACTCGGTACCGATCGTAGCGTTACTTTAATCGGCGCCAGCGGTAACGATTTTATCAGCGGCAGATAATCAAGTGTTGGCAACGGTGACTGGGTTCAATAGTTTGGTTACTGCATCGGATTTCGTGTTGCTGTAGATTCATTTTTTTAGATTCCCTACTTTTGCAAGGAGTGGGGAATCTCGCAACTACGATTTTTTCTGGATGATTTTACCGCAGAGGGCGCAGAGAGCGCAGAGGATAAGAGAGAGATAATCTTAAGAAGGAATAAGAAGGAAGAAGGAAGAAGGAAGGAAGAAGGAAGAAGGAAGAGGGAAAAAGGGGAGAATTGGAGAATTGAAGAGAGGGAGAAACGGCTATTAATGCCCAATGCCCGGGAGCATCTCAGTTTTGTAAAAAGCATTTTTTTTATTGTAGTGCTGTCCTCGCTCGCGTATTGTACAATACGCGAGCGGGGACAGCACTGTAAATGCAAAACTGAGATGCTCCCCAATGCCCAATGCCCAATGCCCAATTCCCAATTCCCAATTCCCAATTCCCAACTACTTAATCTTGTTTACGTAGCCCCACAAACTGTAATCGCGACTCAGCCAACCCCGGAAAAAAGCCATTTGACTCGGATCTTCTTGCACTCGTTTGTAGCGGTAAATAATCCGTTCGTTAATCATTTGCAGCGCCGTATTTTTGTTATTAGCAGATTTTAGTGCATCCCTCGTGCGCGCATCAAAAACACCAGTTTGCGGCAATCCTAAAGCTTGCTGCAAAAATGTAATAGAATTGTTAATACCAAAATTAACAGCAGTGTCAAACATGACGATCGCCAAAGCAGGCTGCATCGTACCCGACAGGCTCGAATCCCAGTAATATTTATAAATTTCCATGAGCTCTGCTTCCGACATCTGCGTCACGTCGAGGGGTGGCAGCCCGCGACTGTAGCGGTAGGAGTTGTATTCCGTTTGCAGGATGCCCCGATAGGTTCTGCCGCCCTTATCTGCGGGGTGATTGCTGAATCCGCCCTCAAAATATAGGGTGAAATAAAGGGCTGTTTGAAATAGTCGCTGCCGAAAGTCGGCTGTCTGCTTTTGCGCGAGAGTCTTTTGGGCAAAGGGTAAGGGGATTGCTAAGGCTAACAAGAGTATCCCCAGCAGGAGGTTTGGTTTCCACTTGATGTGATGTTGGCGCTGTGTCGCTTGCTTCTCGCTCATAAATTATCTGTGACGATCGCCCGTAGTTCCGATAAAACTGCTACTCTGCAAAATAATCTAAATTCAACCTTTAACTTGATAGCACAGATAGGGCGCCAAATGAATTCCGATTTTCGCAACCAATCCGAAACACCCCAATTAGAAGATGCTGCATCGCTGACTGTCGTTGCAGAAACTTATTACTCTGAAGGCAATTTAGCAGCCGCCGTGGCTGCTTGTCGCCGAGCTCTGGAATTGCAACCGAATTGGGCGGCGGCTTACGTGACAATGGGCAATGTGCAGCAAGCAAGCGGCCAGATTCAGGAAGCAATGCGGTTTTATTCGGAGGCGATCGCCCTGAATCCCGATTTTGCTGAGGCTTATGCTAATTTGGGGAGTATGCTCTACAAACAAGGGCATTTCGTGGAGGCGATCGTCAATTACCAAAAGGCGATCGAACTTAAACCAACTTTGGCTGCTGCTTACTGGAATTTGGCAGGCGCACTGAAGCAGCAAGGGCAGTCGGATGCAGCCGTAGCCTACGAGCAAAAAGCCCTAGAACTCAATCCCCATCTAGCTCAGGTAGATTTTCACATAAATTTAGGCGATAAATTAGCGCGGCAAGGGAAGTTAGACGAGGCTGTGGCTGCATGGCAACAGGCGATCGCATTTAAACCCGATTTACCCGAAGCCTACTGTCAAATTGGCATAATTTTGCGCCACCAGGGCAAAGCAAAAGAAGCCATACCCAACCTGCAAAAAGCCCTAGAAATCAAACCAGATTTTATTGCCGCCCACCAACATTTGTGCGGCATCCTCAGAGATACTAGCGATTTAGCAGCCGCGCGGCAAGCCGTACACAAATACAGCCAAATGTGCGCCGAAACCGATCCAATTATGACGGCGATTTACTACGTCAGCACCTATCAAGTCTCGGGATTGAATCAAATTGCGGGCGATCGATTTTTAGAGTTAGAGTCGTACTTGCAGCAGAACTTAGAAACGGCTAGCTCGGTAGAAATTAAATCGCTTTATGCAAACTTCTTATTCAGCACGCCCTATGTGCGAGACGACTTAGTAGCAAACTCTAAACTTTACAGATTAATTGCCCAAAAATATATCGAAAAATGTATCAAACCTAATTTTTCTCAACCCGCAAATTACAGTTTAAAACCACAATCCCCAGCCAGCAAATTAAAAATCGGGTTTTTGTCCAATCACTTCAGCCGTCATTCTGTAGGTTGGTGCAGCGCTGACATCATTCGCGAATTGTCCGAGTTCACACCCAATTTATATCTGTACGCTTCCGAAAGAATTACTCCTGACGATCGCACTCAGCAATTTGATAGTTTGGGAAAACTCACTTTCCCTAAAACTTACCCAAATGGACTTGCCAATTCCGCAGAAATTATCAACCAAATTCAGCAAGATGAATTGGATATTTTAGTCGATTTAGATTCTCTCTGCGTCCCAATTCACGCTGAAATTCTTCACCAAAAACCCGCACCAGTTTGTGTCTCTTGGCTCGGATTTGACGCCCCTTACATATCCTCAGAAAATTACTTTCTTACCGACTGGCATTCGCACCCAGCAGGTAGGGAAAAATATTATGACGAGCAGCTAATTAGAATGCCGGATTCCTTTGTCGCAGTGTCAGGTTTTCAGAGGTATGGAGTCGATCCGGTGGCGTTGAGAAAGTCGAATCGCATCGGTTTAGATCAAATAGTTTACTTGTGCGTCACTCCCGGCAGAAAATTCAATTCCGACTTAGTAAAAGCACAAATTGCGATTCTCAAACAAGTGCCGAACAGTATTTTAATTCACAAAGCTTTGGGCGATGCTGCCGTATTTGAAGGTGCGTACCATCAAGCTTGTGAAGCTGAGGGAGTTAGCCGGCACAGAATTAAGTTTTTGCCCAGGTTTGCTACGGAGGAAGAACACAGAATTGTCTATTTGCTGGCCGATGTTTTGTTAGATTCTTATCCTTACAATGGAGGTACTCACACTTTAGAGGCTTTGTGGTTTAATTTGCCGGTGGTGACTCGCACGGGAGAACAGTTTTTGTCGAGAATGGGTTATTCGTTTTTGCAGGCTTTGGGAATTGAAACTGGTGTGGCTTGGTCTTGGGCTGAATATGTGGATATGGGTGTAAAATTGGGTAAAGATGGTGAATTAAGAAAGGCAATTCAAGCACAGTTGATGAAATCTAAAGACGCAGCCAATTTGTCGCCGTTGTGGAATCCGAAAAAGTTTGCTGGTGATATGTATGCGGTGTTTGAAAAGTTAGGTAAAGTCAATTCCCAGAAGTAGGAAAACGGCACAGTAGATTGTCCTCGGTTGCCTATCCTTACCGAGGCAAAAATAAACTAGATTGTATCAAATCTGGTCAATAGATCGTGATTGTTGTAGGGGCTGGTTCACCCTGATATTCAACACAAATCCTAAATCCAATAAACCCGCCCCGACCGGATATTACGATCGACCGGACATGATATCATATCAAATCAAATCCGGTTACATCGTCGGGCGTAGGGGCGGGGCGGGTTTATATAATTTGTCGATACTTATCTAATATTTCGGCGAACCCGCCCCTACAGAACTCGATCGAATACCAGGACGAATTAAACGGAAATGATCTAAAATCTCACATCTAAAATGTCAAATAATATGAGTTCAACACTGCCAACAATTAAGTTTTTGAAACAGCCGACTTCGCCAGCTTGGATCGAACAGGCGATCGCCCATTTGGATACAATCTCATTAGATCATTCCCACTGCGAGCGGAAAGCGGCCGGAGTAGCGTTAAATTTAATGTTTCGCTACCCAGCGCGGGAAAAATTGGTGCGGATGTTAACCGCCATCGCCCGCGAAGAATTGGAGCATTTCGAGCAAGTCAACCAGCGCTTAGAAGAGCGCGGGATCGCTTTGGGCCCTTTGGCTGCGCCTCCCTACGGTGGGGGTTTGTCCGCCCAAATTCGCAAGCAGGAACCGGAGAGACTTTTGGATTCTTTGTTGGTTTCTGGTTTGATTGAAGCGCGGAGTCACGAGCGGTTGGGGCTGCTAGGCGAACACTGTCCCGACGCAGAATTAGCTAAGTTTTACCGCAGTTTGATGGCTTCGGAAGCGCGCCATTACGGGGTATATTGGATTTTGGCAACAACTTATTTCGATCGCGCTCTTGTTATTGAGCGGCTGGAGCAATTATCATTGATAGAGAGCGAGTTGCTGGCAACTCTTTATCCTGAACCGAGAATTCATAGTTAAAAGTTGGGTGCATTTCCAGACTGTAAAACACTAATTATCAGTAAAATTACAGTTGCCAAAGTCCAAAAATAAGTATAATTAGTAACAACTAATGAGAACCCAACATCGGGATTTTTTAATTCGTTCGTGGGAAACGCGCGATCGGGCTGAGGCATTCCATTTAATTCAGAATGTTTTGGTAGAGTACGGTTTACAATGCGAAGTTCATGGCGCAGATCGAGATGTCTATGATGTAGAACTACACTATCAGAAGAAGGGCGGGGAATTTTGGGTAGTTGAAAAGCACGATCAAATAGTCGGTACGGCGGCTTACTATCCCATCGAGCGCGGGAAGAATGCTGTGGAAATTCGCAAAATGTATATTTTGCCAGCAGCAAGGGGACAAGGTTTGGGGAAATTTTTACTGCAAGAATTGGAAAGTAAAATAATGGCTCGCGGCTTTGATGAAATCTGGATCGAAACTGCTAGCGTTCTCAAAGAAGCTGTTAAAATGTACGAAACTAGCGGATATCTACCGACAACGGGTGTGGAAACAGCAAGGTGCGATCGGGTTTACGTAAAATCTCTCGGCGTCAACAAGCTAGAATAGAGATTCGCGATCGCTTGGAAATAGTAATAATGCTTTCAGTCATCTGAAACAACAAAAGCAGGATAAAAACCAATGACTATCCTCACAGAAAATTCTCAATCTCAAAATAACACTAGCAACAAATTGCTAGACGGCCCTAAACAGGGGAGATTTGTTCAGACAGTCCGGGGGATTTTAAATCCCCTCTATTATTTAGAGAAAAATTATAAGACATACGGCGACATTTTCACCACCCAATTCAGCAACTTTCCGCCCCAGGTAGTTATTAGCAATCCTCAAGCAATTCAAGAAATTTTCACAGCGGATAGTAAATTCTTTGAATCTGGTACGGGAAACCAAGTAACGTTACCTTTAGTAGGCCCCAATTCCTTATTGTTGTTAGATGGCGATCAACATTTGCAGCAGCGCAAGCTTTTAATGCCACCTTTGCACGGTGAACGTATGAAAGCTTACGGAGAAATCATCCGCGACATCACCGAAAAAGCAATTAATACTTGGACTCCTGGTAATACTTTCGTCGCCCAAGCAACCATGCAAAACATTTCTTTGGATGTGATTTTGCACGCAGTTTTTGGGCTGAGCGAAGGAGAACGCTACCAACAAATTCACCAATTAATGGTTGATATGTTCAGCGTGTTTAGTAATCCATTAAATGCTACCTTTTTGCTGGTAAAGTCACTGCAAAAAGATTTGGGGGCTTGGAGTCCTTGGGGACGGTTTTTGCGGCAGAGACAGCGTTTGGATGAACTGCTTTATCAAGAAATTCGCGATCGCAAAACTCAATCTCAACCCTTGGGCGAAGACATCCTCAGCTTGTTGGTTTCAGCCCGCGACGAAGCCGGAGAGCCGATGAGCGATGTTGAATTGCGCGATGAATTAATGACAATGTTATTCGCGGGACACGAAACTACAGCTACAGCTTTAGCCTGGGCTTTGTATTGGATTCACTATCTCCCGGAAGTTCGCGAAAAACTGCTGCAAGAACTCTCTTCTATTGATGTTGACAATTGCGATGGGATGGAAATTGCTAAACTGCCGTATTTGAATGCTGTCTGTTCGGAAACGCTGCGAATTTATCCGATCGTATTTTTTGCATTTCCGCGCGTTCCGCAAGCTCCGATGCAGTTAATGGGTTATGATATTCCCAAAGGAGTCATGCTTTCTACCTGCATTTATTTGGTTCATCACCGAGAGGATCTTTACCCCGAACCAAATCGTTTTAAACCAGAACGTTTTCTAGAAAGGCAATTTTCACCTTACGAATATTTGCCGTTTGGGGGAGGGAACCGTCGCTGTATTGGCGCGGCATTTGCGATGTTTGAAATGAAGTTAGTTTTGGCGAAAGTGCTGTCGCGATATTCTTTGGAACTTGCAGAAAATCGTCCGATTTTGCCAGTACGTCGCGGTTTGACAATGGCGCCCGCTGGCGGTGTGCGTCTGGTGGTAAAGGGTAGTTTGTCGTAGTGTCGTAGGGTGCGTCAGTATGCGCGATATTTGGTGATGTTGAGAAGCTAGTGGCTGACGCACCATAGTTTGTTGAAAGGTGCGTCAGCTTACAGGATTTTCTGGGGAGCATCTCAGTTTTGTATTTACAGTGCTGTCCCCGCTCGCGTGCTTACAAGCACGCGAGCGGGGACGCTCGCACTACAAGAAAAAATGCTTCTTGCAAAACTGAGATGCTCCCATTTTCTGTGCTATTTGAATCCCTAACTGACGCACCCTACGAATAACCAATAACCAATAACCAATAACCAATAACCAATAACTAATTTCTTTTTTGCCGCAGCGGAATCTCGATCGCAAATTCGGAACCTTCTCCCAATACAGAATTGCAGGTCAGCTCGCCTCCGTGTTTTTCTACGACAATAGAGTGCGAAATCGCCAATCCTAAGCCTGTGCCTTTGCCGATGGGTTTTGTGGTGAAAAATGGGTCAAACAAGCGCCGTTTCACGTTTTCGCTCATCCCGGGGCCTGTGTCAGCTATCCGCATCATTACGCAGTTATTGTCGGTTACTTCGGTGCGAATTCTAATTGCTAAATCCTTCCCTTCCTTGCATTCTGGTTTATTTGTCTCCATTTCCAATGCGTCGATCGCATTGCTCAACAAATTCATAAATACTTGATTTAACTGGCCGGGATAACATTCAACTAAAGGCAAGTTACCGTATTCTTTAATAATATTAATTTGCGGGCGATCGGCTTTATTCTTTAGGCGATTTTGCAAAATCATCAGCGTGCTTTCTATGCCTTCGTGAATGTCAACTTGCTTCATTTCGGCTTCGTCCAATCTTGAGAAAGTCCGCAGGCTCAAAACTATGTCGCGGATGCGATCGGCTCCGACTTTCATAGATGTGACAATTTTTGGTAAATCTTCAAAAATATAATCAATTTCCAAGGATTCTCTGGCATTTAAAATTGCTGCACTAGGCTCGGGGTATTCACGCTGGTAAAATTGCAGCATTTTTAGCAAGTTTTGAGTGTATTCGCTGACGTAGCTGAGATTACCGTAGATAAAGTTAACTGGGTTGTTGATTTCGTGGGCGACACCTGCTACTAATTGTCCCAAACTAGACATTTTTTCACTTTGAATTAATTGAGTTTGGGTGCGTTGAAGTTGGTGTAAAGTTTGTTCTAGCTGTTGAGTTTGAGCTTGAGCTAATCGAGCGGTTGTGCGGGTTTGGGTGTACAATTTTGCGTGGTCGATCGCGATCGCAATTTGAGCAATCACCGCTTGCATCAGTTCGACTTCTGAGTCGCTCCAATGTCGCACATACAAAGCCTGATAGCACGTAATCGCCCCAATATCGCCGGAAGCAGTGTGAATTGGTAGCGACAGCACTGAGTTAACTTCTATTGCCTGGAAAGCTTGGCGCAATTCTACATTGTCAAAAGTGCTAACATCATCAACTTGCAGAATTTCTCGGCGCAAAATTTGTTCTACTCCTGCACTAGATGTGTCCTCTACAACATAAGTACCTAGGAAACTTGGCAAAGCTACATTTTTGGCTTCGCAGACTATATTCCAAACCGGAGGATTGCTGTTGGGACGGTACCAAGTGAAGATGCACCAATCTGGCTGCATGAGATTGTGAATTTCTTGAACGGCGGTTGCTAAAATTGTGTCTAAATCTAAAGAAATGCGAATTTGGTTGGCTATTTGATTGAGTAGTTGTTCTCTCTGAGCTTGCTGTCTGAGGGCTTGTTCCGATCGCACTAATGTTTCTTCTGCAAGGAAGCGATCGGTTAAATCTTGGACGACTGCTTGAATAACGCTTTCATTTCCAACTTCGATGACTGTCAGCACGACTTCTGCGGGAAAATTCGTACCGTCTAAACGCTGGTGAACCCAATCAAAACGGTGATTACCACATTCAAAGGCGATCGCCATCATCTCATTCGCCATGCTCAAAGAGTCTCTGCCGTTGGGTTGGAAAGGAGGCGACAATTCGCCTGGATTCTTGCCGACAAACTGCCCTTGGCTAGTGGCTCCAAATAGTTCTATGGTGGCGTTGTTGACATTGCGGATACCGTTTTCATCTAACATTAAAACAGCCAAGCTGGTTGATTCGTAAAGTAATCGAAATTTGGCTTCTGACTGCTGTAATGCGGCTTCTGTTTGCTTGCGATCGGTAATGTCGGCAACCATTGCCAAAGCGCCGATATAGCGCCCTTCTTTGTCTGGCAATGGATTAGTAGAAAGCATCGCCCACAACTCGCTCCCGTCTCGGCGCAGGAACTTAAAATCGTGCTGTTCGCGAATTCCTTGACTGCGGCGGTTGAGATTGGCTTGGGCGATCGCGATGCCTTCTGCATCCATGAAAGCAAATAGTGACTGCCCGATCGCATCCTCTGCGGTGCAGCCTAGCATATCAGCCATTTTTTGGTTGACAAAAGTAGTTTTACCCTCCGCATCGATCATCCAAATGCCTTCATCGGCTGTTTCGACAATGCAGCGATATTTTTCTTCGCTTTCTCTGAGGGCTTCTTCTGCTAATTGGCGAGCCGTAATGTTTTGAGTCATTAGCAATCCGCCGGTGATTTCTTGCCGTTCGTTTCTGACTGGCAAAGTATAAGCGAGGTAAATGCGATCGCCATAGGTAAATTCTGTAACAACTGTTTCTCCAGCCAGGGCCGCCAGATAATTTGGCTCGACAGCAGCGCAAAAATCCGGCTGGAATACTTCCCAGATTGTCTTGCCTTCCATTAACTCTTTAGAAAGCCCGACTCCTGCTAATTCTGTGCCTTCTACCAGGGTAAAGCGCATTTCGCGATCGAACAGCATCACCGCACTGTTGGGAATGTTGCTTGCCATAGTGCGGTAGAGCTGTTCGCTTTTTTGGAGGGCTGCTTCTGCTTGTTTGCGATCGCTAATGTCAATAACCAGTGCACCCATGCCGATCGCCTCACCGTCTTTGTCGAGTAGAGGAAAATAAGAAGCTGTCATGTGTCGCATAATCCCCGGATTTCTGGGATTCTCAGCGCTCATTTCCATGTTAATTAGAGGTTGCTTGGTTCTCAATATTTGTTCGTATAAAGGCTCTACCATTGGAGCGATTTCCGGCAATATTTCGCGTAAAGTCTTGCCAATGTGTTCAGCAGGACTCAGGCTATTTATTTCGGCTAGAAATTGATTAATTTGCACGTACCGAAGTTGGGAATCAAAAATGCAAAATCCTGCGGGTGCCTCCTGCAAAAAGGAATCAAATAGTGCTTGTCTCTGTGCTAATTCTTGTTCTATTTTTTTGCGATCGCTAATGTCTCTGATGCAGCCGACACTTCCAATAATTTCGCCACGAACGTCTTTTAACAGAGAAAGTGACAAGTGCGAGTAAAAATTTTCTCCAGACTTGCGCTGCATGGTAATCTCTAGATCCGACTCGCCTGTTTCTTCTAGCTGTTGAGCCACTAATATAGATAGTAATTCTCGCTGTTCTTGCAGATAAAGTAGAGCAATATTTTGACCGATTACTTCACTATTCTCATATCCGTAGAGTCTTTGAGCCTGTTTATTCCAACTGGTGATTGAGCCGCCAGCATCCGTGCAAATTACGGCTTCGCGAATTTGCTCTAAAATCTGATTTTGGAGTTGCAGTTGCGATTTTGCAAGTTCGAGTTCGGCGATTTTTTCTTGGAGTAGTTCGTGAGTTTTTGCCAACTCAGTATTCTGGTTTTCCAGCAATTTTTCTAGATGACAATTGCAGTGCGGCGGCGCTGATTCCAGCAGCTCGCTATTTTCAGGCTCCCAATTAACAACTTGTTCAGCACTCAACCAAATCGCCCACTCTCCGTCTGTTTCAATTGCCCGCTCCGACACTCGCACGGGTACGAGATGGTTGTTTTTATGTTTGTATGCTGCTGCACACGTGCCCGCGCACCTATTTTTGGTTGGAATTTCTAGATACTTGTCTCTGGCAGTACACTGTGTTTGCACAATTTCCCAGTAGTTGAGGTTGAGAGTTTCTACAACTGTCCGACCAATAATATTCGCAAAAGCTGGATTTACGTCAAGAAAAGTCCCGTCCGTCCGGCACAATGCCAGCCCGAGCGGGGACGGTTCTAATAATTTGCTGTTGCTGCGCTCTTCTCCTAACTGGCTTTGCATCTGACCTAGCTGGGCTTGGGATAATTAATTATATCTTTATTATGTCGATTATCTGGTTTATTGGTGTGATTTTTATCACTCAGCAAAAAAGCAGGAAGAAGGAAGTTCGGCAACGGATTGTATAACGGATTTCATTCAGTTGACAGTTGACAGTTGACAGTTGACAGTTGACCGCTTGAGGGCAACTTCTACCTGGAAGTCCGAGGATTGGAGTAATGAATCGTCTGATTTTAATTTATCCCTAAAACGGAGAGGCTTTCAACCAATGATTTCTGGTAAGGGATAGATGTTGAGGTTCGGGGGCAGAAGGAAGAGGTTAAAGGTTCGAGGTTCGAGGGAAGTTCGGCAACTAGCAGTGTACGGAATTTAATGCCGATCCGCTGAGGGAGGAGAGAGGGACAAAGAGAGGATGGGGAAGAAAAAAGGAGTAAGAATGAACGGGAAGGAGGAAACGGAGAATGAGAATAAACCAGAAAAATCCCAAAACAAGAAGTACAAAACTGCGACAAAGACCATGAATTTATACATGGTATCTTCCCCCTTCCTTCTTCCCTCTTCCCTCTTTTCTCCCTCAACTGTCAACTATTCTCGACTGTCAACTGCTTTCCTGCTTTCGGAGTCAACTGTCAACTGTCAACTGTCAACTGTCAACTGTCAACTGTTCCTTCTGTTAATCGCGGGCGATACCTTCGGATCGGGCGGCCAACTGCACTGCACCGGCGACAGCAATGGCAACTCGCTCGTCAAAAACTGAGGGTATAATGTGTTCTTTGTCAAGCTGTGAAGGACTGACTAAAGAGGCGATCGCGTAAGCTGCACCTAGATACATACTGGTCGTAATCGTGCGAGCTTTGCAGTCCAAAGCACCTCGAAATATCCCCGGAAACGCCAAAACATTGTTAATTTGATTCGGGTAATCGCTGCGTCCGGTAGCAATAATCGCCGCATCCTCCATAATTAATTCTGGCTGAATTTCGGGAATGGGATTTGCCATGGCAAAAACGATCGGATTCTCGGCCATCGATCGCACCATCGATCGCGTGAGCACGCCAGGGGCGCTGACACCTAAAAATACATCCGCACCGGCGATCGCATCTTCCAAAGTACCGCTCGAAGCTACAGCAAATTCCAGTTTTTCTGGGTTCATATCCGTGCGATCTTTGGAAAGGACGCCTTTGGAGTCGCACATGATGATGTTTTCGGCACCTGCTTTCCGCAGCAAACGGGCGATCGCGACTCCGGCCGCACCGGCGCCGTTAATTACGATACACACTTCTGCCATTGTTTTTTTGACGAGTTTCAAGGCATTAATTAATGCTGCCAAACTAACAATCGCAGTTCCGTGTTGATCGTCGTGAAAAATCGGAATATTTAAGGTTTCCCGCAATCTTGCTTCAATTTCAAAGCAGCGAGGTGAAGAAATATCTTCGAGGTTAACACCACCAAAAACCGGGGCGATATTCTGCACTGTGCGAATAATTTCGTCAGTATCTTGGGTATTCAAACAGATAGGAAAGGCGTCAATTCCGGCAAATTCTTTAAATAGCATGGCTTTGCCTTCCATGACTGGCAGGGCGGCTTCGGGCCCCAAGTTTCCCAGTCCCAAAACTGCGCTACCGTCGGTAACAATGGCAACAGTATTTTGTTTGATAGTCAGGTTGTAAACTTGTTGGGGGTCATTGGCGATCGCAGTACAGATGCGAGCGACTCCTGGAGTGTAGGCCATTGCCAAATCTGACTGGCGTTTGAGGGAAATTTTGCTTTCTACGCTGATTTTACCGCCGCGGTGCAGGTTGAAAGTGCGATCGTACACGTCGATCACTTTGATATCCGCTAGCGCTTTCACTGCTTGGACTATTTCTTCGCTGTGCTCGGTGCTGTAAGCATCGACGGTGATATCGCGAACTGTAGTGGCGCGGGTTTGCTCGATCAAGTCGATTTGGCCGAAGTTGCCGCCCACAGAGCCGATCGCACTGGTGACGCTTGCTAGCATTCCCGGCTGGTTCGGCAGAGCAACGCGAATCGTTAAACTAAAGCTAGGGTTCGGTGTCAGTTTTACCATGATGGCTTGATTGGAGATTTGAGAATTGCAATCTTAGATTTTATCGCCAATGCTAGGCATAAAATTTAATAATTCAATTTTTCAACTTAAATTTTTAACAAATTCTATGAGCCTGGGATGCGATCGCACTATATATCCCCTTCAACAGTTGACAGTTGACAGTTGACAGTTGACAGTTTGAGATCGACCTCTACCTAGAAGTCCGAGTATTGAAGCAGTAAATAATTTTGTTTTATTTCCCCCTGCTTAAGGAGGAGGCTTTAAACCCATTCTTCTTGGTAAACTGCGTCAGTTTCTCTGTGTTTAAATTGTGTCAAAACTTGGGAGGCGAAGCATGACCGCATATAAATTATTAGTTATCATCCCATATTTTCTGCGGTCATGCTTCGCCCCTACGGATGTATTCGCCAAACCCAGATGCACCCGACTGATGCACCCTACTAACTACTAACTATCTATTTTTTCCAATATTTCTGCTCGCTGCAAACTTAATGAATGTCAAGCAAAACTCTCTTTTGCAACGAGCAGTAAATGCACCTAATTCAACCTAAAATATCTCTTGTTAAAAAGCTTGCTGTGTATATCTTCTGCCCTCGAACCTCTTCCTTCTTTTGACGCGATCGCGTAGCCGAAGCAAGCCTTCTTCTCTCTTCCTTGACTTTTAAATCCGTTACATTCCGTACATTGCAAGTTCGGATGAACTTCCTTCTTCCTGATGACTGATGACTAAGACGGCGGGCCTGCACCATCCACCGCCCCTACCAACTAACTAACAGCTAACAACTGTCAACTGTCAACTGTCAACTGTCAACTGTCAACTGTTTGCTATCTTTTGAAGCGAGACACCGAGGAAAGTTAGTGCGGCTTTTTGGCGGCTTTGATTGGGGAGCTAAAAAGTAGATGCACGGCTGCTTGAGCCGGCAGGTAAAAATCAGATCGACTGATAAGCGGGCATGAAGGTATGTTAATTGTGCCTGCTTGTTGAACAATCTTTGATAGCGAGTGCAACCTTGCTTTCGATCGAATTACCTGCACGCTTTGCCCTGATGATTCCAGGGATTGTTACTAAGTAGGCAATGTCTCCCGCGCCGGTACTGGCACAGGTTCGGCGCAACACAGCAAGTTGCTGGTTGCTAAGTGTCAATTTTACCGATCGCTCGCAGCATCAGCACACATAATTGTAAAGAATTTGCAAGCGAGACAATCGGGGGGAACTTTTTCTAAGTTTTGCAGATCTACTTGTTCCTCGACCTCGCTGCCGGGGGGAACGATGCACAGGGCAACTTGTCCGACTCCAGCCATGAGTTCGGCAACTCGCTCTAAAATGTTGTCCATTTTGCCAATTAGTTGCTCGGCAGCCTCCAGACTCGGCGCGATAATGAAAAAGGTTTTGACTCCCTCGGGACAAGGGGCGAAACCGAGGGTACACTCTCGTAATAGTGCTTGAGTCGAAAGACTCAGAGGGTCATCGAAGCGATCGATTACAGCTTGATAAAAGGCTTGGGTCAGAGAACGATCGCCAAAAACAGGTTGAGATAACATAACTACTTCCTTGGGTAGAATTTTCGGGAGCATTAAAAAAATATTAACATACGTTAATGTAACTCATTTAAATAAATTATCTAGCGATCGCGATCGTTGACTATATGTGATCTTTTTTGCTTTGTGTAGCGATCGCAACTGTGATAAAATGTACTATGTGTTAATGCGGTCAGTGATTTCGACTGCACCAGCAGCTCAAACCTAAGCACACAAAATTTTATTGGGAATCGGGAAAGAGGGGGAGAGGGAAAGAGGGGGAGAGGGAAATTGCCTGAGTTGTAAGAGTATTATTGACACAAAGTGCTTAATCTAGAGTTTAAAATAAGTATCCAATCAAAATATAAAAGATGAACTCGATCGCCCAACAGTTAAAAACAAGATTTGAAAAAGCCTTCACCTCCGCATTCGGCGAGAGTTATGCCGATACGGATCTGATGCTAGCGCCTGCGAATAATCCCAAGTTTGGGGATTTTCAGTGCAACGCGGCGATGAGTTTGGGCAAAAAGTTAGGCAAGCCACCGCGGGCGATCGCCTCTACGATCGTCGAAAACCTAGATATTGCCGACATCTGCGAAACTCCAGAAATCGCCGGCCCGGGTTTTATCAATTTGAAGCTGAAACCGGCTTATTTGGAAGCGCAGATAAGCGCGATCGCCGCCGACACCCGTTTGGGGATTTCACCGACTCAAACGCCTCAGAGAATCGCGATCGACTTTTCGAGCCCGAATATCGCCAAAGAAATGCACGTCGGACATTTGCGATCGACAATCATCGGAGATGCGATCGCCCGCACCCTCGAATTTCAAGGCCACGACGTAATCAGAATCAACCACATCGGCGACTGGGGCACCCAATTCGGAATGCTAATCGCCTATTTGCGCGAAGTTCACCCCGAAGCTTTAACAACTGCTGACGCCCTAGACTTAGGCGATTTAGTTGCATTTTACCGCCAAGCAAAACAGCGCTTCGACGCAGACGAAATCTTCAAAGAAACCGCGAGACAAGAAGTCGTAAAACTGCAAGCCGGCGCCGAAGACACCAGACGCGCCTGGAAACTGCTGTGCGATCAATCCCGCCGCGAATTCCAAGTAATCTACGATTTGCTCGACATCAAATTAACCGAACGCGGCGAATCATTTTACAATCCATTATTGCCCGGAGTAGTCGAAGATTTAACCAATCTCGGTTTGCTAGTAGAAAGTGACGGCGCCAAATGCGTATTTGTAGACGGATTCACCAACAAAGAAGGCGAACCATTACCGCTAATCGTCCAAAAAACCGACGGCGGCTACAACTACGCCACAACAGACTTAGCTGCCATCCGCTACCGCATTCAAAACGACAAGGCAAAGCGCATAATTTACGTCACAGATTCCGGACAATCCAACCATTTCGCCCAAGTATTTGCAGTCGCCAGAAAAGCCAATTGGATTCCCGAAGATGTCGAGATTGTCCACATTCCCTTCGGTTTGGTATGCGGAGAAGATGGCAAAAGATTAAAAACTCGTTCTGGGGATGCAGTGCGGTTGCAAGATTTGCTCGATGAGGCGATCGTCCGCACGCGCCAAGATTTAGAAGAGAGATTAGTCACAGAAGAAAGACAGGAGACAGAAGAGTTTATAGCCAACGTATCTCACATAGTTGGTTTGAGCGCCGTTAAGTACGCCGATTTAAGTCAAAACCGGGCGAGCAACTATGTATTTAGTTACGACAAAATGCTCGCATTGCAAGGAAACACCGCACCTTATATGCTGTATGCTTACGTGCGCGTGCAGGGAATTCGTCGCAAAGGTGAGATTAATTTTGACAACTTAGATGCTAGTGCAAAAGTAATTTTGGAGTCGGATGCGGAGTTAGTTTTAGCCAAGCATTTATTGCAGTTGAATGAAGTTGTAAATGCTGTTGGCGGCGATTTGTTGCCGAATCGAATCTGTCAGTATTTGTTTGAATTAAGTCAAAAGTTCAATCAATTCTTTGAGCAATGTCCGGTGTTGAAAGCGGAGGAACCGTTACGGACTTCGCGGTTAATTTTGTGCGATTTGACGGCACGGACTTTGAAGTTAGGATTAGGATTGTTAGGGATTCAAGTGTTGGAGAGGATGTAATCTAAGGTTTGTAGTGAGGACTTTAGTCCTTATCTTGTATTTCTTCTGTCGTTTCTCCTGCGTCTTCAATCAACTCGTTAAATTCGCTGATAATTGCTAAAACTCGATCGGCGGCAATATCTGATTGTTCTGATTTTGAATAAATGGCAATCAAGATAACGATCGTCATTGTTTGAAGGTAGTAAATGAATCTATATCCACCGCTTTTTCCTTTTTGAACATCGCTGTTTTTAACACGCACCTTAAATATTTCGTAACCAATCCCAGGTATCGGAACTCCCAGCAACTCTCCAGCTTGCAGTTTTTCAATAATTGGCTGAACATCCGATCGGATATGGCGGTACTTTTTAGAAAGAGCGCGTAAGTCGCGTTGGAATTCTCGCGTGGGTATAATCTGCCTTAAAGGAGGATTATTCTGCATCAATTCCATCCCACAGTTCAGAAAGCGGTATAGTCTGCCCTGTCATTGCTTCGTACCATCCTTGGCGAAAACACTCTTCTGCTGACTTCAGCGGTTCCTTAGCAAGAGCAATTTCTTGTTTTGCGCGTTTGGCAGCCGCCACAAGTTGCGGTTGTGTTTTTTTGAAAGATTCTTCCCATTGAAGCTCATCTTTTAAGTCTGCGATATACTCTTTCAAGTATTCTGCTACTTGCTGCTGTAAATTTTCTGGCAGAGACTCCATCATCTCGATCGCTGCATCAATACCTTCCCACAGTTCCGATACAGGTCTAGTTTTTCCGGTCTTTATTTCCAGCCATGCTTGCCGAAAGCTCTCTTCTGGAGATGGGAGTGCTTCTTCGTCTTCGTTAGCAAGAAGGATGATGCGAACTCTGCGTCCAGCAAATTTTTCGGATAGGGCTACAATCTCTTCCCACGTACCCTCTACTTCTAATACTTGTCCTGTCATTATGTTTTCTTGTGTAATTGTTGGATTTAGTTAATTGTAGCGCATCTCTAAAATCGAACATTTACGGCTTTTGATTAATAGTCAAGCTCTCCAACATATCTTTAAACATCTTTACAGCAATCCGGCGATGATTATCTCTCACAAAAATCTCAAAATTAGGACTTGAATTAATTTCAATTAACCAATATTTCCCATTTGTATCTAGCGCAATATCAAACCCACCATAATTAATCCGAATCTCTTCAAAAACAGGGCGAACAAAATTTTCAATTTCCGAAATAATCTCTGAGTCGGTAATATGCTTAGCTTTTGCACCCTCCCAGTGCAGCGGGCTTAAATTCCCCGCAAATTTAGCGTCTGATTTATCTTTTTCATACAGCAAAACCAGCTTGTGATTGAAAAAAACCGCCCGATATTCGTGTCGGATATCAATGTACTCTTGAGCTAGACAAACATAGTCATAATCTTTGCTATTGACATTAAATACAAGTTCAATCGCTGCTTGAACTTGCTCTTTCGTTTCACAAAGCAATACATTGTTTCCCGCCGAACCGCGATTTCTTTTCACAATCACGGGTAGCGAAAATGTTTTACTCACTTCGGCTGCAATTTCTGCACAATCTTTAAACTCTAAATATTTGTGATACTTTTCCTCGCAAAAAGGCGAGAGAAATCCTAGGGTGTGAGGAGTTTGAATCTTGCCTTTTAGCAAGTGATAGGTATATTCTTTGTCTTTAAATATGTGTACGATTTGCTCGTTGTTAAACGGCATACTGAAATTGACAAAATAATAGTCTTGACCGTTCAGTTTGATTCTAACTAAGTTTTGGTTTGGTGCGAGGATTTCATAACTGATATTTAACTCTTGACAAGCTTCGAGAATCAGACTGATATTTGTCTGCATAATTTGCACAGTATATTTGTTTATGAGTTGCGCGCGCTGACTTTACTAAACCGGGTTTCTTCGTCTATTTCTCGTCACTCAATGTAAAAATCGTAGAAACCCGGTTTCTAGCCACCATGCTTCAACAGTTGACAGTTGACAGTTGACAGTTGACAGTTGACAGTTTGAGAGCGACCTCTACCTAGAAGGAAGAGGATTGGAGTAATGAATAGTCTAATTTTAATTTCTCCCCGCTCCGGCTTGGGGCTTTCAACCAATTCTTTCTGGTAAGCCCTGATTTTTTTCATTCATACTGTACCACAGTAGGAAGCAAGGAACCCAGAAGGGCGATCGCTCTTTGTGTGTGCACAAGGCTATGCCCCTCATGCTGCTACTGCTTCATCCGAGGCAGTCTCCTCTGGCAAAACAAAAAAATCAACATCAATTGCCGCATTCAATTGATGTACCTTTTCAACGATACTTTTATCAAAATGAATCGCTGGCACACTGCCACTTCTGTAATAAATGACGCAAGCAATCTCGGCTTTACAATGCTTGCACAACTCTACCAAAGATAGCCATCCCGGTTGAAGTTGTTCCATCACAGATTTAATGTGAGATTCTAAGTCGTCCGACTTGCTAAGTTGAGAATCTACTCTCCAGCCATTATACTTTTTGCGGATAGTAGCCTTTGAGTGAATTAAGTCGCCAATTTTCCAAGTTTTAGTTGGTTTTATGCCCACTTTTTCTGTTACCTCTTCTGGAGATAAGTCAGTTCCAATTAAGGCAAAATAAGCGTAAATTTCTGATTCCATCCTCAGACTCCTGTTAAATGTGATTAGAAATCATTAATGTTTAGATCTGTTGGTTCGCCCGGACTCATGCCGCATTTAGGTTTGACGTAGATGTTTCCATCTCTGTCTTTGTAAAGGTCTTTTTTAGAAGCATTTTCTTCATTTTTGATTTCGTGAATGTCAACTCCTCCTATTTTCAATCTCTCAATCTCCTGCTTGGTAAGCAGCTTGTCTTGTCTCCTGTTTCGCTCTTCTTCGCTATTCCCTGATATTATTTCCGCCATTCCTGACACCAAAAAAAGCTGAGATTCGAGAATCTCTCTCAAATCTCAAATTCAATCAAATTTTACCCGAACAACCGCTGCTGACCGTTTGCTGCCTCTTTCCCGGCATAAATCTCGCGGGTTCCCTTGGGAATGTAAATCCAACCAAACTCTTGCAAGCGGTTTGTTAAATTGGAAATGCTCACTCCCAATTCATCTCTCATTTTGTATAAATGCGACCACTTTGTTAAATCCCGTCCCTGTCTTTTATCTTCCAAAATACATCGGGGCATTAACAAGCAGCTTGCGAAATATTGCGCTTGCCATTCGATCGACAAAACCTTATTATCCGCACCCGCGCCCCGACACACAAACGGTTCCTCGACATCCTGGGCGGTTTTTTCTGTATCGCCCAGGTTGAGTTCCAACTGTTTCACAGTTCCGTCTGCTTCGTCTTGATTGACGTGCAGCACCCAGTGGCCGATTTCGTGGGCGATCGTCGATTCGATGAACCCCGGCGGTTTTTCGAGAATCAATTCGTTGATTTCGATTAACCGCTGCTGGGGTAAAATCCTGGCGGCGATCGCACCTTCCTCATCGGGCTCAATGCAGTCCCAGACTACGCCCAAATCCAGGAAATCAGCCACCGTTGTCGCTTCAAAAGGCCATTTCGGAGCAAAATTTTGCGTTTTCTGCATCTGCATCAGGATGTCCGAAGCCAAACGCTCGATCGATTCTTTGGGATAGAAGCAATACGGTTTAAAAATACTCACTGTGATAGGCCTCTGTTACGCTTCAAAAGATTGTTTGAGCCAATCTGGATTTTCTTGCATCCGCCGGAAAAGAGCCTGCATTTCCTTCGGATTCTGCTTCAGCAGCGCTTCGTACTGCTGAGGCAGTCTCCCCGCCAGAAAAATCAATTCCTCTTCGTTGATATCGAGATTCCGCGCTAATGCTCGGATTACCTCCTCTTTTGGCGCATAATCGGCGCGATCGTTCTCCAGCTTCGACAAATAAGTAAAATCCACACTTAACATACCCGCTAGCTCACGTTGTGAGTAAGCTTTGTCCTTGCGAGCTTGACGGATCAGTCTTCCAAATGTTTGTTCCACGGTTTTTCGCCTCCTGACAGGCATTCTAGCCTGTTTTGATGAAAAGTTCAACAAAATACTTGACGGGAAAATCAACACAGGCTACCATAGGTTTAGTTGACGGTTTAATCAACCAACTTAACCGCACAGGTATGGTTGAGGGTGCAAAATATCCCAGACAAAACACTAGATATAGCACCATTAACTTTAGAGGAGCGATCGGCGCTGGGCGTCAAAACGCTTGTACGCAGCAAATTAAGGAGGAACAGATAGCAAATGCTGAGAACCTGGACAGACACGCATTACAAGCTCGAAGACGATGACTGGCTATACATCGCCACCCACGAAGAACAAAGCTCGGCCTCACTGGTTTGTCCGGGCTACGCACGGGATGGCGAAGGCTTCAGCATCCACTTCACCCCAGCGCACTTAGAAACGTTAGAGCATTTGCTCACCGCGCTGCGAATTATTCAAGCTCAACAAGAGGCGATGCTTGAGTACACATATCCAGAACCAAAAGCGACAACACATCTTATTCGGTAATCAATCGAAGGAAGAAGGAAGAGGGAAGAAGGAAGAAGGAAGAGGAAAGAGGGAAGAGAAATAATTAGATTTTTGTGACTTACCCATTACCAATTCCCCATTACCAATTACCCATTACCAATTACCAGCAAATAAATAACCAAGGAAAAACGAACAATGACTACTACAAAAGAAAGACCTACATTTTCAGTATTTGGAGCCAAACCGAGCAATGCTTTGCTAGTACCAGAAATCCCGATCGCAGTTCGCAACAACTGCCAAAGCGGCCAATGGGCGATCGGCGACACAGACTACGGTTCCAAGTGTTCGATCACCATCCTCAAATTTGCCAAATTCTTCGGTTCCCTCGGTCAAACTTCCCACACACTTTGGGGTCAACTTTGGTTCGTCGCAGAAACAGGCGAACTGCCCCAAGGAGTTGTGATGGTGACCTACATCAAAAACCGCAGCTTGAACGATTTTAACCGTTTAGTCGCATCAGTTCAATCGCGCGGCGTAGAGCCAGCAACCGGAATTTTTATCCCCGAATTTGTCAAACATTCCGGTCAAAAACCCGACGACAGCGGAGTAGTAAAACCGATTAATTACTACAGTTTAAAATGGTCGTGGATGGAGCGAAAAGACTGGGGAGTTATCGATCAAGCAGCAGCAGTTTTATCCGATCTGAGCAATCAATCGCGGATGATTGACTTGGAAGGAACCAGGGCTATGATTTGTTTAGATAACCTACCAGCAGCACAAGTTGCATCCTTGATGGCCGCTCACGCCAACGGTGAAAGCGATGCTATTGCTTTGAATTCCAACGGTAATATGTCGCTGCCATCAGCGGAAGACAGAGCAACTGCTGACTTGTTCTAATTTTGTGGAAAAGGCGCGATTTAATCGCGCCTTTTCCGTAACTGTGACAGCGAAAAGTAAAATGAAGAAATTAACGAAAATTAAAACCAAACCAAACCTGCAAGAAAGCCGTTTGCGAGAAAATTGCGAGCTACTCGACCAAATTCGGGCAGATACAATTAACGACATCGAAAGTCTCACCGAAGACTTCCAGCACATGAGTGTAGTTGCCGAATCTATCCGGCGAAATTACCAAGCTTTGCTCTCAGAAAATCAACTGCTTAAAGACACACTTGTAAGTATAGTTGACGATTGCGAGTGCTGGCAAGCCAATCGGTGCGCTCGCTGTAAAAAAATTCTCAAATCTCTTGAGAGCAATCATCCAAACTTCCCACCAAATGCAGCCAAAAAATATCGATCTATTCTCAGCCAACTCCGGAACTTAGGATAGTTCAACACGTCTTAGTAACAAGGTCTCGAAAAGTTTGAATCAGGAGCAACAAGCATTATGACACTAGCAAATGTTAAAGATAGCAAAGCCAAAATTTTGCAAAATTTTCAGCAGATTTTAGCTGAAAAGAAAAAAATTGAATCTAAAGTCGAAACGAAAGAACAATCAGCCGAAAAAGCTAAAAACAAACAACTCCTCGAAGTCGCCTCTACCTACACAATTGACAGCATTGTCAAAGGCTTGGCCGACTTACAATTAGATTTCGGTAGCATCACCAGCGGACTTTCCGAAAAACTGAAGGCGGAATCTTCAAAATTAGATGAGTTAAAAAAGGCGATCGACATTGAAGCTCAACAATTACAGGAGTTGCAGCAAATTCGAGTTGTAGCAGATGCCCTCCACATTTTAACTCAAGAGCATCAAGAAAAATTGACTGTACTCGAACAAAATGCTGCGAACCAACGTGAAATTATCGAAAAAGACACGACCCAAAAACGCAAGACTTGGGGGAAAGAACAGCAAGAATTTGACACCGCAGTTTCCGAAAAAACTGCATTCACAACTAAACAGCGCCAGCAGGAAGCGGCAGATTATCAATACGAATTGCAGCGCGATCGCAAAATTGAAACCGACGAATACGAAGAAACGAAGCGCAAACTAGAACGGGAATTGCAAGAGTCTACCCGCGAAAAAGATAAAAACTGGGCAGAAAGAGAAAAAGTCCTCAGCGACAATCAAGCGGAGTTTGAAAAGAATCAGACCAAAGCTGCGGGATTTGAAGAAGAACTCAAACAGGCTTACATCAAAGCTAAAGAAGAAGCAATTCAAGAAGTTTCCCGCGAAGCTAAAGTCAAGGCAGATTTAGCGGATAAAGAATGGGAAGGAAGCAAGCAGGGATATGAGTTGAAAGTACAATCTTTACAGCAGACAATGCAGCGCCAAACTGAACAAATCGCCGAAATTTCTGCACAACTGCAAGCTACGATGAAGCAAGCACAAGATTTGGCAATGAAAGCTTTTGCGAGCAAAGCTTAAAATCCGGTTGGTAGTGAGGCTTTTAGTCCTTTCCCCGGTTCGCAGTGAGGACTTTATTCATTATTTTCTCAACACTTGAGGACTGAAGTCCTTACTACGAAACAAATTCCCAAATATTAACAAATGAAAAGCCATGAACAAAAAACTTACGGACAAAAGCACTAAGGCTGAAATCTTAGAAGCGTACAAGGAAGCCGCGCAAGAAAAAGCTGCGTTAGAATTGCAAATTAAACAGCTAAATGCTTCTCCAAAACAACCATCAGCAGCAGCAGCAGCACCAGAAAAACCTATTGTGGAGGCACAAAAACCAATGGCTTTAAGTCAATCTCAACAAAAAATGCAGTCCACAATTGATAATTTAATCTTGCTACAATTTGGCTTTGGTGGCGCTGTCAGCGAGTTGTCGGAAAAATTAACTTCGGAAGCTGCTAAACTGGAAGAATTGCGGCGCACTGTGGGGGAGGAAGTTCAACAACTGCAAGAGTTGCACAGTTTAGAAGATGTTGCGGAAGATACGCTGGATAATTTAATTCAACAGTACGAACAAAGTGCGAAAACTTTTACTAACGAACTCACCGAACAGCGCGATACTGTTGAACAGGAATTGCTGGAACAGCGTCTAGCTTGGGAAAAAGAGCAGGAGTTGCAAAAGTTGGCTGTTACAGAACGCAATGAGAATCAGCAAAAAAATTGCGATCGGGATGAAGAGTTGTATGATTACGATCTGAATCTTCAGCGAGATTTGGATATCGAAGGATACGAACAGCGTCAGAAAAGACTGTATCAAGAAATTGAAGAGTTTCGTCAGGAACAGGAGAAACAGTGGGCGGAACGGGAAAAATCTATTTCGGAACGGGAAAAATTGTCTGCTGAAGTTAAGGCTAAGGTGGAAGCTTTCCCGAAGGAACTGGAAGCTAATATCAAGAATGGGAAAGATAATGGTCGCAATATTGGCAATTATCAAGCTAAGGTTAAGGCTGATTTGTCTGCTAAGGATATCGAGGGACAAAAGCAAAATTATGAATTGCAAATTCAAGGAATGTTGCAGACAATTCAAAATCAGGAATCGCGGATTGCGAGTTTGTCGAAACAGCTTGATTCTGCTTTGAAACAGGTTCAAGATTTGGCGGTGAAGGCGATTGAGGGTTCGTCGAATTTGAGTTCTTTCCAAGCTGTGAGGGAAATTGCGATCGAACAAGCCAAGACTCAGCAGAAAAATAAGTAATCCGCAGCGCTGTCAGCAGCTAAATAGGTTGCTTTAGATACCCGGTTTCTTGAAGAAGTCGGGTATCTGGGTATGGTCGGGAGAGATTTTTGCGATCGCCCGCGAACTGTGCAAAAATATAAGTATTTAGAATTAGGACAACTGCTATGGCTGATACTAACAACTTTGAACTGCGGGATATTCCGATATATTCTATCCCTCAAGCAGCACAATATCTCAGGCTGCGGAGAGATATGTTGCGACATTGGGTTGTTGGCTGGTACTCGCAAACAAAAACGGACAAGCACTTCTTTGAGCCGTTGATTGAGTTACCTCAACACAATAATCTTGAACTGCTGCCCCAGTCCAAAACTAGACTACTTTCTTTCACCAATTTGGTAGAGGCTCATGTGTTGATTGCTATTGTTAAGGCTACAGGCTTCTCCCGCCAGGAACTTAGTACGGCTCTCAAATGCGTCAACCGTAATTTTTCTAATCCTCACTTATACGCTCGAATTGAGTTTCAAGTCGAGGGAATTGCTCTTTTGTTTGAGAAATGCGGACAGAAGCTTGCAACATCGGACAGGAAGCAGGAAGCGAGGCAGATTCTAGACACTTATTTCGATCGCATTGTACGAGATGAAGCTGGATTACCTATCAAACTCTTCCCTTTCACGAAGCTACCAGGTTCCGACGAACCTAAAACAGTGATGATTGACCCCACAATCTCCTTTGGCCGCCCTGTTTTAGCTGGAACTGGCATTCCTACAGCTATGCTGGCAGAACGTTACAAGGCGGGTGATTCCATAGACGAACTTGCCGAGGACTACAATTGCTCGCGCCTCCAAATAGAGGAAGGTATTCGCTGCGAACTTCCGCTAGTAGCATGAATGAGATATTTTTTATTGACAGATGTTTAGGAAAAAAACTGGCAGATTCATTACGAAATGCGGGGGCGACAGTAGAAATTCATGACGATCATTTTAAGCAAGATGTCAAGGATGAGGATTGGCTGAGGATAGTTGGAGAAAGCAATTGGGTTGTACTTACAAAGGACAAGAAAATTGCTAGTCGTCCTTTGGAGTTATTGGCTGTGGCTCAAGGTAATGTACGGCTGTTTGCATTTGTGGGTGGCGATGTTTCTGGAGTTGTAGTGGCACAAGCTTTTGTAAATGCCTTGGAAAATATGCAACGATTTATTCGTGGGAATCAATCACCTTTCATCGCTAAGGTGTACCAGTCGGGTTTGGTAAAGCCCTGCAAGAACCGAAAAGAACTTTTGAGAATGCTCTAAAACCAGTGAGTAAATCATCCCAAATCAATCTCCCTTAGTGCAGTTTCCTAACTGTCTACTCCCACCAAGTCTTTAGAGAGCCTTAAACCCTATCTACAGCGATCGCATTTTTACTAAAAATATCGATCGCCCTGTGCACTTATCCAAACTGTCCCTATCTCTCCCGATCGCTTCATTTATACTCTCTATTATTGAAGTTAATGAACCAAAAGATATATTTTAGATAGAGGCATTATGCAGCAACAAATTGTACGTCAAAGAGATACTAATGCTTGGATTTTACAGTGCTGGGTTTCCTTTATTCTAGCTATTTCCACTACGGCTATAGGTGTCATTTATCTGCCCGTAGATATCTGGGTAAAAAGTTTCGTGGGTATGGGTTTAACTTTTTCGGTTGGTTCGTCTTTTACTTTAGCAAAAACGATTCGGGATAACAATGAGGCAACTAGATTGACTGCGAGAATTGATGAGGCTAGAGTTGAGAAAATTCTCGCGGATCACCATCCTTTGAAATAATCTGTTGTTCATAACTTGGGGGTTGACTCGGCGGTTGAAACCGCTGCTATACAAACGAAGTCCGCCTCCGCGGACTAAGAGTCGGAGAAAGTTATATTTTGTATAAAAAATGCCCGCGCAGGCGGGCTTTGTTTTTGTCGCCACAGGTTTCAAGCTGTGGATTTTGATTGTGGGTTTCAATAGTTGTGTTTGAACTTACGATCGCCCTTAGCCTTCTGGCGCTGGCGAACACCCGCCTGAACTGTAGCCATATCCACGGGAAAACCAACTACGGGAATCACCTGATCCTTACGCTCTTCTTCGAGGTTCTTGAGTTCGGTGTAGTCAACCCAGTGAATGCAATTTACCGGACAAGTGTCGATCGCCTCAGCAATCAACTCTTCGGAATCTCCGTCTTGTCGGACTACGCGCGATCGCCCGTAATCCGGCTCAATGTAGAAAGTATTGCGAGCAACATGGGCGCAATGCTTGCAGCCGATGCAGGTAATCTCGTCAACATAGACGCCTTTTTGGCGCAAAAATCCGCCCAACTCCGGTTCTAAACCAGTGCGATCGGGCGCATCCCGCAAAAATCCGCCCAACTCCGGTTCTAAACCAGTGCGATCGCCTGCTGTATCTATTCCGAGTCCAGAAAGCTCAGACATTTAGATCCCTCACAATATTGACACTCCCCGACCTAAAGGTACGGGGATTCTTAAGACATTTCTGTCAAAATATCCCGCGCAAGCGTGGGTTCCCAGGCTGACTACGTTTGCACTCTCAAGTGCGTAGTCATATCTCCTCAAAAATGTTTTGGGCGTAGACTTTCCCCCAGTCCGGGGGTAGGTTTTTAAATCTTGTCTGATTTGTTTATCCTACCATATTCATTTTTAAACAGTTGACAGTTGACAGTTGACAGTTGACAGTTGACAGCGAAGTGATAAGAACGGAGATTTAAACTCCGTTCTTATCACAATCTGCCTAAAGGCAGGGGCTTCAAACCCCCGCTATTCGGTGAAGATGGATTTTTTATTTTACTTAAAAATGGCAAAAAGCCGTGCTACAAGGACAGGGTTTTCAACCCAATTTTCTGATAATAAATAAGTCCGCACGGGCGGACTTGAGATGAGACTTGAATTGTAAAAATCTCAAACAACCCTTAAGCGCACCAGCGCTGAACCACCAAGCGGATCGAACCGTCTTGATTTTGCTTTTGCTCAGAAACTTGGAAACCCTGCTTAGCGCTTTCATTCACCACAGTATGGTAAGCGTAGCGCTGAGTCACCTTATTCAGAAAACGATCGACAGACCAAGCTTGCTGCCAAAATTGCAAATCCGCCACCAATTCATACTCAGTCCCGTTCCAGCTAAAACCTAAGTCATAGCCGTTTTTTTGCTCAATCACCACCTCAGCAGTGCTGGTGAGGCCGCGATAGCCGCGCACCTCAGTGGGGCCAGACTTCCAGTCGATACCCAAGTCAGTTAAAGCAGCTTCCAAAGAATTCAAATTGCGGATCTGGGTTTTAATTTGGCTAAAGTGTGACATGGTGGTTCCAAAAAAATTTAAGTGAACTGAACAAAAAAGATTACCAATCGCTAAAAGCCACTTGGGCCGTCGCTTCGGCTGACTGATGCAGCACTTGCGCGAAATATTCAGATGTTGACTCTTGATGAAGCACCACACCGAGCTGGGCTTCAATTGCTGCCGTTACCTCAGCGCAGGAAGCACCGACAATGCCGGTGACTGTTTCCTGTACGCGGCCATCTGGATAAATGACAAATTCTAGTGTTTCCATAATCCGGGCTGACTGAATAGGAACAATAATGACACCGACACCAGCAAGCCGGGGACGATGCCTCCTGAGGTCGCTTCTTAAGAGTTGGCGGACTGACAAACCGCTATATCAATTTTGACTAATTGATAGGTTTTGAGTCACAACTTAACAGAAGTTATTAATAGGTAGAAGCAATACATCAGTTGTATGTAAAGTTTCGCGTACATTGTGACACCAGTCAAGTTGATTTTAGATTTTAGATTTTAGATTTTAGATTTTGAAGCCAAAAGTATAAATTCTCCCACTGTCCGACTCTCCCCTTTAATTCCCCCTGGGGTCTAAAACGTCTCGCAGCCCGTCGCCTAAAAGGTTGAAACCCAGAACTGTCAAGGTAATCAGCAAACCGGGAAACAAAATCGTCCAAGGAGACGAAAGAGCGTATCCGCCTTTGAAAGCATCGGAAAGCATCGTCCCCAACTCTGGGGCTGGTGGCTGCGCGCCCAAACCGAGAAAACCCAAACCAGCAGCTTCTAGCGTCGCTGTACCTGTGGAAAGAGTTGCTTGTACAACAAGCGGGGCGAGACTTCCCGGCAAAATGTGGCGAAAAATAATCCGCAAGTCGCTGGCGCCTAAGGCCTTGACAGCTAACACAAATTCTTGTTCTCGCAGGGATAGCACCATGCTGCGTGTGAGGCGGATGTAAATCGGAATTTGGACGACGCTGACGGCGATAATTACGCTTTGCAAGCTGGGCCCGGTGACGGTAACAATGGCGATCGCCAGTAAGATCGAAGGGAAAGCTAGCAAAATATCCGCCAAAATCCCGATCGCACCTTCCACCCACCCTCGAAAATACCCAGCGAAGAGCCCCAACAGAGAGCCCACAAATAATCCCGCACCCACAGAAACCAGGCTGACAATCAAAGATATCCCCAATCCGTGCCATACCCGCACCAGCAAATCTCGCCCCAAACTGTCGGTTCCGAACCAATGTTTGACGCTAGGAGCCACTAAGCGCGACAAATAATCGCGATCGACCGCAGCATTATAAGGGTAAATTAGGGGGGCTAACACTGCCACAACAATCAGCGCTACAGTCAAAATTAAGCCGATTTTCCCAGAGGTCGATCGCCCAAATCGCTGCCAAGCAGGCTGTGAAAATATTAAATTTTTATGCAATTTTCGATTGTCCATTGAGTGCTGTCACCAAAAAACTGAGGACTTTGCACAAATTATTAAAATAAATTAACGATCGCGATCGGCAACGACGGAGCAGCCATCGCAGAAATCTTAACAGGACTTCCGCCTAGGAGTGAGGAAAAAACCCGGTTTCTCGCAGAATATTCGGTTTGGTAACGAGGTATCTAGGAAGAAACCGGGTTTTTAGCCATTTGGTGCGTCCAAGAGTGAAAAACCAGAACGATCGCAGTTTTTATAGCCAATGGCAGATGCCAAATGCCCGATCCCTTCGTAAAAGACCCTTTAAGATATAGATAACAAGATAATTTTAAAAGCGCATGACATCAACCCTACTCAAAGCCTCCTCCAAATCGCCCCTCAACGCCCCAACAGTGCGCCATTTCCCCAACGGCCTCACAGTTATAGCCGAACACTTGCCGGTCGATGCCGTTAACCTCAGCGTGTGGATGAATTTAGGCTCAGCCGTTGAATCCGACGAAATCAACGGTATGGCGCACTTTTTAGAACACATGATTTTTAAGGGAACTCCCAGCATTCCGAGCGGAGAATTTGAGCGGGCGATCGAACAACGCGGCGCTGTCACTAATGCAGCTACCAGCCAAGATTACACGAACTATTACATCACTACAGCTCCTAAAGATTTTGCCGAACTAGCCCCGCTGCAAGTCGATGTCTTGCTCAACGCCAGCATTCCCGATGACGCCTTCGATCGCGAACGGCTGGTAGTATTAGAAGAAATTAGACGATCCGAAGACAATCCGCGCCGCCGCACCTATCAGCGATCGATGCAATTAGCCTTTGAAGTCCTGCCCTACAAACGACCCGTACTCGGCCCGACTTCCGTCATCGAAAATCTTACCGCCCAACAAATGCGGGATTTTCACAGCAGCAGATACCAGCCAGGGGCGATGACAGCAGTCGCTGTAGGTAACTTGCCGGTCGATCGACTAATTGAAATTGTCGCAGAAAGTTTTGCCGCCAAAAGCACAGCACAAAACAGCACCATAAATCTGCCCGCCGTCAGCAGCTTTCACCCAGAATCGGAAATTCTCAACTACGGCCAAGAATCGCCATTTACCGAAACAGTCCGCCGCGAATTTGTAGACTCAGCACTTCAGCAAGCCCGACTGATTGTCATGTGGCGGGTGCCAGGTTTCGTGGAAATGTCCGAAACCTATGCCCTCGACGTTTTGGCGACAGTCTTGGGCCACGGGCGCACAACTCGCTTGGTTAAGGATTTGCGCGAAGACAGAGGGCTAGTCTCGTCAATTTCAGTCAGCAACATGACTCAGCGGCTGGGCGGTGTATTCTCGATTTCTGCTCAACTAGCGACAGAAAATATAGAAGAAGTGGAAGCAGCCATCGTCGGACACATCCGCACCCTGCAAACCGAACTGGTGACAGATGCCGAAATTTCCCGCATCCGCACCCAAGTAGCAAATCGGTTTATCTTCGGTAACGAAACTCCGAGCGATCGAGCAAGTTTGTACGGTTACTATCAGTCGATGGTAGGAGATATCGCTCCCGCCCTCAACTATGCCGCCTGCATCCAAGCTCAAACTGCCGAGGATCTTCGGGAAGCCGCCGTCAAATACCTATCTCCCGACGCGATGGGTGTGGTGGTAATTCGCCCCAGCGAAGCATAAAATCGACTTTTTGCTAAACAGCGCGATCGTTTCATGGCTAAGCTAGGGAGACTTGCAACGGCACAAAAAAGTTAAATTATCGTCATCTTAGATTAGAGAATACTGCGTCATATCACGTCCGATCTACGATCGTCACAAAAAAAGGTTCGTAGTACGGACTTTAGTCCGCAACTTAAGAGCGGACTAAAGTCCGTACTACGAACCAATCTTATTGCGATCGATCGACCGGACACGATATCAAGTTCGATCGGCTGTCGCCTTAAAGGTTTGTATCGAATCATGAATACAAAGCCCTTAAGGTGCGGACGATCGGTAAAATTGCCGTAATTTTCTGAGAGGATAAACTTGGAATCATTGAAGCGCGCAGGGAATCATGAAATTACAAAACTTTCTCAAGTCAAAAATTAGGTATGATTCTAGGGCGATCGCTGCGGACGACGAACTGAGCCGCCAAATTCAAAGTCGCCTCATTGACCTAGGTTTACTGAAACCTCCAGTAGACGGCATCTTTGGCCCTCTTTCTACCGCAGCCCTCCACCGATTTCAAACCCTGATGAAGTGCGGCGAGCCGGGTTTTTTGGGAGCAATCACAGCCCAAAAGCTGATCGAAACCAAACCGGCGGACATTCCCAAACCTCGCCCCATCCTGAAAATCCTCAAAGACACAATTTTTAAATCAAAACCGCTGGCGTCTTCTCAACTTCAGGAAGCGGAAAAACAAGTAATCCCAGCGGGAAAAGAGTTTGAACTGCTGGCTTTTGCTCCGATTCGCGGCCATATTAGAGTTGCTCTCCGCAACGAGTCTTTCAAAGGTTCAGGGATTTGGTATGTTTACGGAGGACACGCTCAAGTTACTCTAGACGGCGTTTTGCTGTATCCCAAACCGAATCCGCCGACTGTCAGACTGGGCATTCCTTATCGATCGCAAATGGATAACTTGTACAATCCTACAGGTTCTTGCAATGTTACTTCCATCGCGATGTGTTTGGACTTTTTGAGAGTTCCCCGGCGCCAAAAAACCGGACAATATGAAGATGAACTCTACCAATATGCGATCGACAAAGGTTACAGTCGCTGGGAACCGAGAGATTTAGCCAAAATTGTTAGAGATTACGGCGCTCAAGATTACTTTACCGAGAATGCAACGATTGATGACGTTCAAGATTGGCTCGCCAGCGGAAATCCCGCTGTCATCCACGGATACTTCACGTCTTTCGGTCACATTATAGTTGCCACAGGCTACGACAGCGAAGGATTCTTCGTTCACGATCCCTATGGCGAATGGTTCCCCACGGGTTATGACACAACTGTCAGCGGTTCTTACTTGCACTATTCCTATCGCTTAATCCGCAGCGTTTGTATGGCTGATGGGAATTTTTGGGTGCATTTTATCTCGAAGTAGTTATTGGTTATTGGTTATTTGTTATTTGTTATTGGTAATAACTAACCAATAGAACCCTCCCAAAATGCCAATTTTGAACAGGCAGGATGCCTGTTCCACAACAATTATGGGAGATGTCTAATAATTGACTGTTAACAGTAGTCAGTTGATAGTTGTAAACCGGAGTATCTCATTTTTATAAAAAGCATTTGTCTTATTATAGTGCTGTCCCCGCTCGCGTATTGTACAATACGCGAGCGGGGACGCTCGCACTATAGATAAAAAACGCGAGCGGGGACGCTCGCACTATAGATAAAAAACTGAGATGCTCCCACTGACAACTGTCAACTGTCAACTGTCAACTGTCAACTGTCAACTGTCAACTGTCAACTGTCAACTGATTTTCATACTTAAATCCAGCCAAGTCGATCGCGTAATTGGAGCACTCGTAGAAATATAGTCAACTCCGGTTTCCGCCACACTCCGAATAGTTTCCAAAGTCACATTCCCGGAAGCTTCAATTTTTACCCGATCGCTCTTTTCCCGAATTATTGCCACAGCCTGCCGCATCAAATCGAAGGACATATTATCTAACATGATGATATCCGCCTTGTGCTGCAAAGCTGTCTCCACCTCCGCCAGAGTTTCCGTTTCAACTTCGATCGTCAGCGGATAGGGGATAGAATTGCGAATTAGGGCGATCGCCTCGGCAATTCCCCCAGCCGCCGCAATATGATTGTCTTTAATCATCACCGCATCATCTAATCCCATGCGGTGATTGCAAGCACCGCCGACTTGAGTCGCGTATTTTTCCAACAATCTCAATCCTGGTGTTGTCTTGCGGGTATCCACTAATTGCACGGGCAAATCGGCAATTTTGTCAACATATTTTTGAGTTAAAGTAGCGATGCCGCTCAAACGCATTGCCAAGTTTAATGCAACTCTTTCTCCGGTTAGCAGCGCATCGAAATTGCCGGAAATCTCGGCGATTACTTCTCCTTTTTCGCACAGTTTCCCTTCGGGTACTTGGGGTATGAAACTGAGGCTGCTGTCTAAAAGTTTAAATGTGCGATGTGCGATCGGCAATCCAGCGACGACTCCAGCCTCCTTGACAATCCATTTAGCAGTACCCTGGATGCTGGCTGCGGGGAATAAAGCCGATGTTGTGCGATCGCCCCTACCGATATCTTCTAGCAGCCAGTTGTGCAGTAGGGAGTCTAAAACTATCCAAGGTGGCAATATTGCTGTCATGTTTTTGTCGGTTGTTATATCAATAGGAATTACGCATCAAAACCCAAGAAACCGGGTTTTTGCGATTGAATTGGGCTGTAACAAAGAATCTCGGAAAAAACCCGGTTTCTGACTACCCGTGCGTCTAGGACTGCTACTAGGAATAATAGTCGATCGGGTGATTTTCGGCAAGTTGCAGAATGATGATGGTGTGAGTGCGATTTTGGGCGATCGGGCTAGATAATCGGCTATTCTGTTGCTGACATTGGGTTTTGGTGCTTTAATGGAGTAGATGGGGCGATCGCGAGCAGAAACCATGATACAGCCAGTCATTTTAGAAAAATTAGAAGAACTCCCTGAGTCTCTTCAGACAGAAGTGCTTCATTACATTGAGTTTTTGATAGAAAAGCAGGCTAAAAACTCAACCCAAGAAAAGCCAACAAAGAAGCGTCGAGTTGCCGGAACAATGAAAGGAATGTTTGTTCTACCGCTGCCTGATGACTTTGATGAGCCGCTTGAGGATATGAAGGAATACATGGTTAACCGATACGCCCAAGAGGCTCCTCAAACCGAAAAAGCTGCCAAGCGAGGCGGACTGGGAATTTGGAAAGATAAAATCTCGATGTCTGATGATTTTGATGAACCTCTCGAAGATTTAAAGGATTATATATAAACATGAATATTATACTGGATACCCATACTTTTCTCTGGTACTTGGAAGACAGTAAAGAATTAAGTTATAAAGCAGCATAAATTATTGAATATCGCCCTTAGCTATGATAATTCACGCAATATTTTGTCGATTACCGCATCCGGCAAACCAAGCAACTGAGCGATTTGAGATGGTTCGATACCTTGACTGTGCAATTTGCAAACGACTTCAGCGACATCAATTTCCAGCCGTTCGATCTGAGTTTTGAATTTCGATTCAGTGGGGCGATTGTTGTCAGAGTTGCTAGGTCCAGAAGGACAGGGTTTGAGGTTGAGGGTGTGAACGTATTTGACGTATTGATGAATATAATCTCTGCCGAAGTTTGAAGTATTGCTGATATTTCTACGATCTAGCGCAGCTTTGAGATTGCCTTTTTGCATCTCTTCATCCATCACTGCGGAGAGAGTTTTGAGCAGCTTGTAGCCGACTTCTCGGACATATTTTGTAGTGTAGCGGGTGTCGCGGGCGATCGTTTCGTAGGTTTTGCCATCATACATTCCCTGCAACACTAACTGTTGTAGCGTGTTGAGATGTTTGCCTGTTTTTTCAAATATTAGACCATCGACCAATTTCAGCAGTTCGTTATCGTCAGGGACGGCTTGCAACGGGCGATCGTCGTTGGGCTGCATGGGTTAAGTGAAGAAATATAAAGTTAAGGAAACTTCGGGCTTTTTCAGTCTTTTTCGGGCTTTTTCAGCCATGACATAGATGAGACAGGTGAGGTAGATTTCTTAAATCACCAACACAAACCAACAGTGTATGCCTGACAATTTAGCTTTGCTGGACAAGAACGATGACATATTGAACGGTAGCAGCACCAAGGATCGAGAGGATTGTGGCTGTGGATCGAAAAAAGCCGCGACTCAAGAGACGCTATCAAATTCTCAGAATATCCAGAATATCTTTAGCTTGGGAAGCAACGATACGCTAGAAAGTTCTGTCACGCAAGACTTTTTGAATGGTAACACAGGAAACGACTTTATCTCCGGTAGTGCTGATGGCGATATTGGGCGATCGACTTCTCAAGTCGGTAGTGGCTCACTTTCGATCGATGGTAGTGCTTACATTTTGACAGAGGGAAGCGACACATTTACGATTCCCCTTGGCTTGCTCGATACTCTTTTAGGTGGTTTGCGAGGCTTAGGCGGTGCGGATTCGATTACAGGCTCAGAATCCGGGGATATCGTCTATGGCGACGAAGGAAATGACCGAATTGAGGGCCGAGGTGGTGCTGATTTGCTCAAGGGTGGCGCGGGAAACGATTTTCTGAACGGAAATCAAGGGAACGATAATCTTTCCGGCGGCGAAGGGAACGACACAATTTATGGGGGAAAGGGTGATGACTTAATAGACGGTGGCAATGGTGATGATGTCCTGTACGGTGACTTTGGGATAGATACTTTGACTGGCAGTACGGGTCAAGATATTTTTGTTTTGCCCAGTGGTAGTGCTGCGATCACGACCTCTGCTGCCGATATAATCACCGACTTCAATAAAGGCGATGATTTTATTGGATTAACTGACGGTTTAACAGAAGCAGGAGTGACTTTAGAAGCAGCTTCTATCGTACCAGGAAGTTCAGATACGGTAATTAAAAATAGTGCTACTGGTGCGATCTTGGGTCGAGTTGCAGGAGTGTCACCAACAGACGTGCGAGGACGCTTAGTAAAAGCAAACATTGTAACTTATGACATCCCAAAAGCCAGACAGATATCAGCCGATACTTATGAAATGACTCTTGCAGGCAGTGATGGAAGTCAGTTTGTTTCTACCATCAAAAAAACTGACACTCAAGTGTATCAGGAATCTGTCAGATACACACCATCGAATCAGGGCAACAGTGGCCTTCAACCATTCACAGTTCGCTACAATCCAGATGGGACAAGAGGCGAACTTCAAAAAGCAGGTTCCTCCAACTCAGTTATCCTGCAACGAATTGACAATAAATCAGGCAGCGTAATAGAGAAAAGTGCGACAGGCGAAACCGAAGTTGGGAAAATAGGAGACTTTGGAACTGACTTTGCCAGAAATTTAGCATTAGAGATTAGTTGCATTTTTGGCAAAGGTTTTTGTGACGCATTTGAGCAAACAGCAGATATGGTAAGTAAATGGAAAGATGGTGCTGCAAAGGTTGGATCTGTGTTGGAAAAATTTCGATTACCAGTAAATGGGAGTAGCAGTGCCATTGAGGAATTTGAAGTAATCAGTCAAACTTCTGGTGTTATTTGTACAGCTTTGTTTGGCAACGACGAAGCCCTCAAAAAAGCAGTAACAGGAGCGGCCGAAGATAAAATTCCTCTTCCTGGGCCACTGACAAAACTTCTTAAGATTGGCGATTCAGTTCAAAACTTATTTAGTGGCATCAACAAATTTTTCTTTGATGGTAAAGGCGAACTATCATCTAATCTTCGCAAAGAATTAGGAATCAATGCTTGCGATCCGCAATCTCCGACAGTTCCGCCACCGCCAAGTACAAATCCAAGTCCCCCAGCACCAGCCACTGCCTCCTTAAAAATAGAGATAAAACCGTCTGCTATCCCTTATCTGGGGACTGCTAACCTGAATGTCAAATACTCGAATCCGGCCAACGACAGCAGAATTGTAGAGATCACGGGTAGTGGTCAAAAAGGTCTGGGATCTACCAGTTTTCTAATTCCAGAAGATAAAAAGGGTCAAGGAGAGTTAAATTTCACTTTGACAAATCGCGGGAGAGAGCTAGGAGGACCGGGTAGTGAAAGCTTGGATAATTTCTTAGACGTTGGGATTGGGAATGGACGGGGAGGAGGACTATTTGCTAATGATTACAAACAACTATCATTCGATCTTCTTGGAGCTCCTAATCCCCTAGATTTCTTGGAGAACGTCTATACGGTTACTTCGGTAGAGGGCTTGACGCGGCGATAACGGCTATAATCGGGCGGGCACGGGGGCACCGCCCCTACGGTCATTCGGCATTTCCAGTGTGATGTGGAGTTGGTTTAAGGGCGATATTGAATAAAAATTGTAAGGGCGGGTTCACCGATCGCTCTTGCCACCCACCGATAATCTTGATAAACCCGCCCTTCCCAACCGATAACTGCGATCGCAATTAAAGAAACAAACTAATATCCACGTGGAAAAAATCGGCTAATTTTCTGGCTTCATCTATTTCGATCGCCCTTCCACTAACAAAAACTTTATCAACCTCAGTTTCCGTTCCCAAAACAGGAATCAGATCGGATTTGTCCAAATCTCTCGCATCCATTAAATGTTGCAACATTGAACCACCATTTCCTGCGGGAATTGGATAATTTTCAGCCTCAAATTTTTCAATCAGCGTTATCAAAAGCTCCAGAAATAGCTCTTCCTCCTGCGATCGCATAGGGCCGTGTTCCAGTTCGCAAGCGAGAGCGATCGCAGCCTCGTTTTCTGCTTCATTGGCGATCGGTTTTGGTTGATACCGAACCACTAAATCTGTATAAGATTTTGCATCAAAAGTACGGATCATTTTTCCACTCATCCTTACTTAGATTTGCACAGGTAGCGATCGCTTTCCCTGTTTAAGCTACAGTAAAAGCTATATTTTCTAGCACCACATTAGGTACATTTCCACTACCTAAAACCTGTGTAGCATCTAAAACTTCTATCCCTACCAATAACTCATTTTCCCCAATATTTAAAGCAATTTCGTCAGTTAACTGTAAAGTGCGACACTGATGCTTACCTTCTACAAGTCTAATATAGAGAGCGTCAATTTCGGAATCATAACTAATCTTCATAAATTTTCACCTCAAAAATAAAAAGTATATACTGTGATAACGACTAACTCAGTATCAGTCTCAGCAACAATCGGTACTACTTTCTTGAGAGAGTAGAACTTATCCTGCCAATCATTATTATACTGAAAAGTAGCTTGATATTTGTACCTACCATTTTTAGCAGGTTGTCGATTACCCGTCATAATGGTATCAATAATTTCTGATTCATTTGTACCTCTTTCAATCGCTTGTTCCTGAGCATGATTAGTTAATCTAATAGGTTTCACTTTTTATTGCCCAATAAATTAAAAGTTTAAATTGCTGATTCACAATGAGTAACAACTTCCCCAAAAAACTAAAGCTCCTTTCCGTTGTTGTGGGAAAAGAGCTTTAATTTATTATTAACCTGGCACCGAGCTATTTTACCGGGCAGTGACCCGCCGAGTATCTTCGCCATAGCAACGTTTAACAACCGAGTTCGGGATGGATCGGAGTGGTTCCATTACATCATAAGCACCAGGAAAGCTTTGAAAACTTTGAATCCTGTGTCTGCGTTAAACTTGATGCGCTGCATCTCTTTCGCTCGACATTTATTACGTTACCAAACTCGCCTAAGTTTGTCAACCCCTTTTTTAAACTTTTTTTTGCTGAGATGTTGCACCTTTATCGCTGAACAGGCAAGATGCCTGTTCCACAAACAGTAAATTCTCTTGTGGGGTGGGCCGGAGAGCCCGCCCGCACCAACAGGCAAGATGCCTGTTCCACAAACAG
>NZ_JAEQDE010000030.1:0-73359 GCF_020737865.1 Microcoleus sp. PH2017_35_SFW_U_B | reverse complement strand
TCTTGTGGGGTGGGCCGGAGAGCCCGCCCGCACCAACAGGCAAGATGCCTGTTCCACAAACAGTAAATTCTCTTGTGGGGTGGGCCGGAGAGCCCGCCCATCAGCCCGATCGCAAATCCAAAAACGCAGCATCCATACCCTACTCTCTGCGAATCTTCGCATCCTTCTCAAACCACGCCACAACCTGCTTAACTGTTAATTGCTCGATCGCCCCTCCAGCTTCCACAGCAATTTGCCTCAACGGCCGCAAAGACGCCACCACCAAATTCGTAAAAAAGTTTTCAAAACTAGCATCAACTTGAATTGACTGCTGAATACTCTCATCATTCCTAACCCAATCCATCACCTGCTGATTGCTTATCTCAGCTACCGACAAACCAGTCTCCCCAGCAATTTGCTTCAAAACCCTCAAAGCATAAATAGCCAGCCGCGCCGAAAACTTCTCCTTCGACGACAGCAGCGCCATATCAACTTCCGCGCACTCTTCCGGCTTTAAAAAATCAGATTCCATAGTTATTAGTTACTTGTTACTTGTTACTTGTTATTTGTTATTTGTTATTTGTTATTCGTTATTGGTCAAAACATTTATCTGTGTATCCGTGTGAAAATCCGTGTCTTTGTCCCCTGAGCGGAGTCGAAGGGTCTTCTTCCCTCATCCTTCTTCCTTCTTCCTTCTTCCTTCTTCCTTCCTTCTAGCAATCAAATAACCGCAGCGATGCTCCCCATCAATAATCCAGTGAGTGCGCTCGATCGTACAATCAGGCAACACAGCCGCAAACATCTCCAACTCATTACCACAAACACTCGGAAAAGTTTCAGCCACATTAGAAATAGCACAATTGTGTTCCATAAACACAAATCGATCGCCCTTATCGCGATCGCACAAATCATCATCCACAGAATCTACAGGATACCACTCAGCCATGTAACCTTCATCCCTGCGAAGCTCCATCAACCTAGCCACCCGCTCTTGCAGCGAACCCGCACCCATCACCCTGCGGTACTCCATCGCCTTACGTTGCCACTGTTTTCGCAAGATAGAAATCACTTGCTCGCGGCCAACAGTCTCAGCCAACGTATCCAGAAAAGAAATCGCAAAATCGCCATAACGATTCGGGAAGCGATCGCGCCCCAGACTGGTAAGCTCATAAATGTGCTGCGGTCGCCCCATCCCAGCCTGAACCGAGCGATACTGAATCAGCCCCTCGGCCTCCAAATCCTTCAAATGACGACGAATCGCCTGGGGGCTAATATCCAAAGACTCCCCCAACTGGAGAGCCGTCCCTTGACCCCCCTTGAGCAAAAACTGCAAGATGTCTTGTTTAGTGGAAGTCTGCTGAGTCTGCATCATCTTCACAAAAAAATATTTCTGAGACTTTGACAATATCACTATTGTTAATGTAGCTTAAAATATAGTAAAGCAACAAATTTGTTGTTTAACTCAACAGAGCAGTCCAGCAAAACTCGCTCAAGCCCAGACAGGGATTGCCCGTCTGCCATCTTTTAGAGCATTATCTAGAACACTGAACACGCAAAATAATGAGTTCTACCACAGCCCAAACCCTAGTCAACCAGCCCTACAAATACGGTTTCGTCACCGACATCGAGTCAGACACCATCCCCCGCGGCTTGAGCGAAGATGTAGTGCGGCTGATTTCTTCCAAGAAAAACGAACCGGAATTCCTACTGCAATTCCGCTTGAAAGCATACCGCAAGTGGCTGACCATGACCGAGCCGACCTGGCCTCATGTCAACTATCCCGCGATCGACTACCAAAACATTATCTACTATTCCGCGCCAAAACAAAAGCCCAAAAAGCTCAACAGTTTGGACGAAGTTGATCCGACACTATTAGAAACCTTCGAGAAACTCGGCATTCCCCTATCCGAACAAAGGCGGCTGGGAAATGTCGCAGTCGATGTCGTTTTCGACAGCGTTTCAATTGCCACAACCTTTAGAGAAAAACTAGCCAAAGACGGCGTTATCTTCTGTTCAATCACAGAAGCCGTCAAAGATTATCCCGAACTAATCGAAAAATATCTTGGCACTGTCGTACCAGTCGGCGACAACTTTTTCGCAGCCCTCAACTCCGCCGTATTCACCGACGGTTCCTTCGTTTTCATTCCCAAAGGCGTCAAATGCCCAATGGAATTGTCAACCTATTTCCGCATCAACAACGAAGATTCCGGCCAGTTCGAGCGCACCCTAATTGTTGCAGAAGAAAACAGTTCCGTGTCTTACCTTGAAGGCTGCACCGCCCCCATGTTTGACACCAACCAACTGCACGCCGCCGTCGTGGAATTGGTAACAATGGACAATGCTGATATCAAATATTCAACAGTGCAAAACTGGTACGCCGGCGATGCTAATGGGAAAGGCGGCATTTACAACTTTGTGACTAAGCGTGGTTTGTGTCAAGGAGTCAATTCCAAGATTTCTTGGACACAAGTAGAAACTGGTTCCGCGATTACTTGGAAATATCCCAGTTGCGTGTTAGTCGGTGACAACTCGGTGGGCGAATTCTACTCGGTAGCCCTGACAAACAACAAGCAGCAAGCTGATACCGGCACCAAAATGATCCACGTCGGCAAAAACACTCGCAGCACGATTATTTCCAAGGGAATTTCGGCGGGGAATTCTTCTAACAGTTATCGCGGCTTAGTGAAAATGGGGCCGAGTGCGAAAGGCGCTCGCAATTATTCCCAGTGCGACTCGATGCTGATTGGCGATAACGCTCAAGCGAATACTTTCCCTTATATTCAAGTGCAGAACCATACTGCTAAAGTGGAACATGAAGCCTCGACTTCTAAGATTGGGGAAGAGCAATTGTTCTTCTTCGCGCAGCGGGGAATTTCCGCAGAAAATGCCATTTCGATGATGATTAGCGGTTTCTGCAAAGACGTTTTCAATCAGTTACCGATGGAATTTGCGGCGGAAGCTGATAAGCTGTTGAGCCTGAAACTCGAAGGAAGTGTCGGGTAGAACTCACATCTTGCACTATTATCAAAAAACCTGTAGGGGCGGGTTCACCAAAAACCTTAAAAGGTGCAAACAGGTTAAATAAACCCTGTAGGGGCGGGTTCACCAAAAACCTTAAAAGGTGCAAACAGGTTAAATAAACCCGCCCCCACCCACCAAAAAGCCCCTGATAGAACTCACATCTTGCACCATTATCAAAAACTTGTAGGGGCGGGTTCACCAAAAACCTTAAACGGTGCAAACAGGTTAAATAAACCCGCCCCCACCCACTGTAAACTGCATTGAGGCCAAGGAAAAAAAGAGATGATTGTTGAAAATAGTCAAGTGATTCTATCAGTCCGCAATTTAACTGCGAATGTCGAAGATACTCAAATCCTCAAGGGTTTGAACCTGGAAATTAAATCAGGCGAAATCCACGCCATCATGGGCCCGAACGGTTCAGGAAAAAGCACCTTATCCAAAATATTAGCAGGCCATCCCGCTTATACAGTAACAGGCGGAGAAGTAACATTTTTGGGGCAGAACTTACTGGAATTACCGCCAGAAGAACGTTCTTTAGCTGGCGTGTTTCTAGCTTTCCAATATCCTTTGGAAATTCCCGGTGTCAGCAATCTGGATTTCTTGCGCGTGGCTTACAATGCTCACCGTAAACATCGCGAATTGGAAGAATTAGATGCTTTTGATTTCCAGGATTTTGTCGAGGAAAAGCTGGATATTGTTAAGATGAATGACTCTTTCTTGAACCGCAGCGTCAATGAAGGTTTTTCCGGCGGCGAGAAAAAGCGGAATGAGATTTTGCAAATGGCTATATTAGAACCGAAGTTAGCTATTTTGGATGAGACTGATTCTGGTTTGGATATCGATGCTCTCAAAATTGTTGCTGGCGGTGTGAATCAGTTGTCAAATGCTGAAAATTCGATGTTGGTGATTACTCACTATCAGCGGTTGTTGAATTACATTATCCCTGATTTCATTCACGTCATGGAAGCTGGTAGAATTATCTTAACTGGCCCGAAAGAGTTGGCGCTGGAATTGGAAGAGCGCGGTTATGACTGGGTTGTGGAAGAGGAAGCAGCAGGAGTTGGCGCGCGATGATAAATACTCAGGTTGCTACTAGGGAAATGTTTTTGGCTGATTTGGTTAATCAGTGCGGTAAGTTGGAGGTTGCTAATAGCGAAAGTTCGGCTTACGGGTTGCAGGATTTGCGGGATGCGGCGACTGAATATGTGCTGGCTGCGAGTTTTCCGACGGTGAGGGATGAGGAATGGCGCTTTACTGATTTGTCGCCGGTTTTGCAAGTTCCTTTTCATGTACCGCAGAGCAATCAGTCAAATGTTAAGCTGACTGATATTATTATGCCTGTGAAAAATCGGGATGATTTACCATTAAGATTGGTATTTGTTAACGGTTTTTATGCGCCGGATTTGTCAACGGGGAATTTGCCGGACTTTTATGTAGGTAATCTATCCAATGTACCGGAAAAATATCGATCGCGCATCACCGATGTTTTGAGCAAGCACAAACAGCAAACTGAAGTGTTTACAGCCTTGAATACTGCGGGTTTGGTCGATGCTGCGGTGGTGTTCGTACCAGCTAATATGTCGATCGACCTTCCGATTCATTTGCTGTTCTTGACCGCACCAGGTGCATCTGGGACGATGTGTCAGCCGCACTGCTTAATCATAGCTGAGGCTGGCAGCAACATCACTGTCGTTGAGGATTACGCAACTATCGGCAATGTACCCGCTTTTACGAATGCTGTGACGGATGTTGTTGTCGGCGAAAACGCCACTGTGAATCATGTTCGGCTTCAGCGCGAAGGTTTGGATGTGGTGCATATTGGCAAAAGCGCGATCGAGCAAGCGCGCAATAGTCGTTATACTTGTCATGCTATCAGTTTGGGCGGCAAAATATCGCGGCACAATTTAGAAGTATTTCAGCGCGGCGAAGGCACCGAAACAACTTTAAACGGCTTAACCGTAGCCTTTGGCGAACAGTTGGCGGACACTCACAGTTTAATCGATTTCAATCATCCCCACGGCACAAGTCGGCAATTGCACAAGTGCATTGTCGGTAACAAAGCCCGCGCCGTATTTAACGGCAAAGTTTTTGTTCGCAAAGCCGCACAATTGACAGACGCCGGACAATTGAGCCGGAATTTGTTATTGTCGCCGAGAGCACGTGTCGATACCAAACCGCAGTTAGAAATTGTGGCGGATAACGTTAAATGTTCCCACGGTGCAACTGTCAGCCAGTTGGAAGATGATGAACTTTTCTACTTGCAAAGCCGCGGCTTAGATTTAGAAAGAAGTCGCTATTTGCTGATTGATGCTTTTGCGGCGGAAATGCTCAATCAATTGCCGATTGTTGGAGTGGCAAAAATGCTTTCTACCTGCATGGCTATCCAAGAATAACTGATTGGTTAGCATACAAATTAGGACACAGCAATGCTGTGTCCCTACCCATAAATATTGTACAATTTTCAACAAATCTGTAAGGGCGGGTTCACCAATCACATTTACTTCCCACAAACAATCTATATAAACCCGCCCCACCACCACAGACAATCTAGATAAACATAGATTTTTATTTAAATCAAAAATTGTGGTTGTCAATTTTTGATTTATTCAACTAAATGTAATCCCCGTCTGTTTTACCAGAAAGAATTGGTTTCAAGCCTCTCTCCCTTGTAGGAATAAACTAAAATCAGACTATTCATTGCTCCTATCTTTTTCCTTCTAGCCCAAGTGCTGTCAACTGTCAACTGTCAACTGTCAACTGTCAACTGTCAACTGAATGAAGGCGGGTATATGTGAAAAGATGAATTATCTTTTGAACACAAGTGAAGCTTTTTATTCACCGCATAAACGAACCGACAACACCGTTCAAATCTTCAGCTAAAGGATTTCCCAAGGCCTTAAATTTCCACTCGCCACCTTCTCGATAAACTTGTCCCATCAACATATTTAATTTGCCTTCATAGGAAGGGTCATTTGACAAGCGATAGCGAGCAATTTCTTTTCCGGCTGCATCTACAGCCCTCACAAAAGCATTTTCTACCATGCCAAAATGCTGTTGTCTGTCTTTTCCATTGTAAATATTTACGCCCAAGATAATTTTGTGATATTCTGCTGGTAAAGAGCTTAGTTTCACAAATATTTGTTCGTCATCTCCGTCTCCGGCTCCCGTGAGATTGTCGCCGGAATGAACAACTGTTTTATCCTTCGACTCTAAATGAGAGTAATAAATTACATCTTCTTTGTAATTTTTTAATTTGCCATTTTCTCCCAGCAGCAAAGCGTAGGCATCTAAGTCAAAATTTGCACCGCTGCTTCTACCGAAAAGACCTGTTTTAGCTTGCGCTACATCCCAGCCCAAAGCTAATGTTAATCGGGATAAGTCGAATTCACTTTTGCTGAGTACGATCGATTGTCCTTTTGTCAAGTTAATAGCCATATCTTTGTAATTTTGTAAGGTTTATCGTGCAATACAGTTCTGATCGGATTTAGGTTGAAACCGCGCCTATACAAACAAAGCTCGATATCAGCGGGTTGAAGAACGGGCGATTGAAATTACCTGACTTTCTTCAGTCCGCCTCTGGGGACTTTGTTTTTTTAGACGAGGTTTCAATCCTACGTCTTCTCTATTTCCTTCTGATCAGGCGTACTTATCTACAAAGCTTTGCAAGCCGGAATTATAGCCTTGTCCGACAGCTTGGAACCTCCACTCGCCATCTTTCTTGTAAAGTCTGCCAAACTCCACCGCAGTCTCCCGAGAAAAATCCTCGTCCAAATCGTATTTCGTTACTTCTGTATTAGTAGTGGTGTCGTAAATCCTGATAAAAGCATTCCGCACTTGACCAAAATTTTGTCTTCTCGATTCCGCTTCGTGGATTGTCACGACAAACACAATCTCTTCTACCGCTGGATCGACTTTGGTTAAATCAACTGTAACGGTTTCATCGTCGCCAACTCCTTCTCCGGTTCTGCTATCTCCCAGATGTTTTACAGAAGAATCCGGCGACTCGTTGTTATTGTAGAAAACAAAGTATTTTTCGCTGGGAATTTTACCAGCAGCGCCCAGCATAAACACGGAAGCGTCTAAGTCAAATGCCCCTCCGGTGTCTGTAGCGTTGATATCCCATCCCAAACCGATCCCGGCATTTTTCAGCCCCGGTGCTTCTTTAGAAAGATTGATTCTTCCGCCTTTTTCCAAGTTGATTGACATTTGCTCTCCTGTTCGCGACATCACTGATGTTATTTAACAATTATACGACAAATTTTAAATGTCAAGGATCATATGTCTTCTCTTTAAACGATTGATTTAGGAGCGCGCATTCGGCACATAGCGATGTCAACTCACTGATTCATCCTGTAAATGTGCCAAAATCCGATCGACCGTTTCTGAAACCGTTAGATGGGTTGAATCCAGCCAATAACCGAGATGAGGGGTTTCGGTGCGGAGGATGCGATCGAATTCATAAACCATGGTTTCGTTGGCATATCCGGTCTTCAATCGTGCTGCATCCCTTGCCGCTACAACCTCTGCCGAGGGACACAGAACGATCGCACACAACGGCACATCATGAAACGAGGCAACTATCTCAGCAAGTGCCGAACCAATGATAATGTCTTGATAGACAACGGTAAAGCCAGCCTGGAGATATTGTCGCGCTGCCATTGCTGCCAGGTGATAGCGCAATTGAAGTTGCTGATATGCCTCTGCTGACAAATTTAACGTCATTTGGGCCTGCCCATTCACGATCGCGCGACGAAAGATATCCCCGCGCAGGTGAACGCTTTTGGGCAACCTTTCGGCAAGTGATTGGGCAACACTTGATTTTCCAGCAGCCATATTTCCGGTAATTAAAATAATTTGTGGCTGATGATTTTCAGGTTGTTGATTGCTGTTCATAATGTTAAAAATTATACCACCAACTTTTAATATCAATAACAACTATACAAGAAAATGAGTGATAAAAATATTTTAAAACGTAAACGTTTGTGAATATTGTAGATACTTGCTTGCCATTATTTATTATGAGGGATATTCTAGTTACATCGATTAGAGAGCGAGTTGATTAGGGACTTCATTGAAAAGTTATGACCAATAATACTCGAAACATACTGGCAGTTTTAGCAGGGACAGCGATCTGCTACGGAGCAATTTCAATAGCCGATATGCCGATCGCCCGCTCGGCAGTTCTCACGTATAATTTGAAGGCGCCCGGATTTGCCAGCGGTTTGGTTAAGTTTAGCAACTCTGGGATTGCAGGAATAGGCATAGAAGAAGCTACAGTTTCTGAAGGGAGATTAAATACTGTATTTGTTGCCGGATTAGCTGGACCAAGTTCGCCAGAATATCGATTGCCACGCAGAGAATATTATGATTTAGCAGGAGCAATAGCTTTATTTTTTGAAGGGGAATTTCGCGGCATAAAAGCTAGGGGTTCAGACAGATTAACCGAAGTAGTTGACATTCCAGACACAGGATTTGGAGAGTATTACACGAGATACGAGTCAGGAGCAGCCTGGTCTTTGGATACCAATGGATTATCTAATCCCGGTCGGTGGATATCTGGATTTGAGGGATATACTGAAACTTATATCTACGCTCGCACTCATTTTCTTGGTGTTGAGCGATCGCCCTATCGCTCTGGTAACACTATGTTGTATGAACTGGCAGACACGGCAGCCGAACCAGTTCCCGAACCAATGACTGTTGCGGGAACTGCTTTAGCATTGGTTGGTTTTGCGGGTTTCAAGCAAACAAAAAAGATGGCATCTTGAGGATGCAATCGCCGTACTTATGTAATCTCAAAATCTCGAATTTACTACTTTGTATAGGTTGCACGAACAGTCTGCTCACCAGTACAATGAGTAACAATCGGCTAACAGTATTGCACAGCTAAAGTAATTTAACAAATTGCTGCTGATACTCATCCTCTGTCATCAGTTCTGTCGTGCTTTCCACCCTGTCTAAAAACACGATCCCATCTAAATGGTCGTATTCGTGCTGAAAAATCCGAGCCACAAAGTCTGTCAATTCTTGTCTGTGGAGTTTCCCGTCTCTACAAGTGTATTCAATTTCGATCGCCCTACTTCTCGGCACCAATCCCCGAATCCCCGGAATACTCAAACAGCCTTCCCAGTCTTTGGCTGTATCTGTTGATGCAGCGACAATCCGGGGATTAATCATCGCTGTCGGTTCCATGTGCGGTGCTTGGGGATACCGCAGGTTGGGGCGGGATGCGACGATGAACAGCCGATCGCACATCGCAGCTTGAGGGGCGGCAATTCCCACTCCGTGCGCGTGTTGGACGGTAGAAATTAGGTTGTCGATTAGCTGTTGAATGCGATCGTCCTTCACATTCTCGACAACTTGCGACGGTTGGCGCAGTACCGGATTTCCTAATTGTGAAATTTGCAAGATTTCTGGCATAGTTATTGGTTAGTTGTTATTTGTTATTGGTTATTTGTTATTTGTTATTTGGTTATTGTTAAATAACTACTGCCAACTGCCAACTGCCAACTGACAACTGATTATCGAACTTGTTGAACGGGCAAACTCCCCGGTTTCACACTCAAATTAACTATTTGCCCGTTGCGGTTGATTTCCATTTGCAAATTGCCGCCAACCTTCGCATTTTGCACGAAGTCCTGAACAGCTTCCGACTGAATAATCGGCTGATTGTTAATCTTTTGAATCACATCTCCAGCCCGCAAACCTGCGGCGGCTGCGGGAGAATTAGGAACAACACTCACAATCGCCACACCCCGATCGACTGCAACTCGCAAATTGCTGTTAGCATTGCCGTTAATTTGCTGCTTCACCTCCGGAGTCAGCGTCGCCATTTCAATACCCAGATAAGCGTGTTCGACTTTCCCCGTCGAAATCAGTTCCTGCGCCACCTCTTGCGCCGCCTGAATCGGAATCGCAAACCCCAATCCTTGAGCACCTTGAATAATCGCCGTATTCATCCCGATCACTTCACCCGAAGCATTCAGCAGCGGGCCGCCGGAATTTCCCGGATTGATTGCAGCGTCTGTTTGAATAAAACCAATGCGCTTGTCGGGTACGCCCACCTCGGTACTCGATCGCCCTGTAGCGCTAATTATCCCCGCTGTCACCGAATTGTCCAAACCCAAAGGATTGCCGATCGCGATCGCCCATTCCCCAGACAGCAGCTTATCAGAATTGCCGATCGTCACCACAGGCACATCATTCGCCTCAATCTTCACCACAGCCACATCCGTCACCTTATCCGCCCCCAACACCCGCCCCTGATAGCTGCGGCCGTCCTTGAGTGTGACATTTACCGTATCCGCGCCCTCCACAACGTGAGCGTTAGTGAGAATCACGCCGTCAGTCCCGATCGCAAAACCCGAACCAGTACCCCGTTCGATTCCGCCCCGGCCGCCCGAATTTGGTTGTCCACCAAAAAAATCCTCCGGCGAAACCCCTCTATTTCCCGGTTTCACCTTGCGCGAAGCATCGATCCGCACCACAGCCGGCCCCACTTTGGCCACCGCAGCCACAATAAAATTCACATTAGCCGCATCCCCCGACAAGGGAACAGACGGCAAGACTTTGCTGCTAGCTTGAGGCTTCGTACTAGCAGGCACTTGCAATCTCGGTTGCACGGTTCTTTGTCCCGCATCCCCCGAATTTGCACGTAATTGAGAAACCGATAGCCGATCGCCCAACATGGCGGCTGCGGCTCCCGTTACCAGCAGCAATATGTAAATTGCCGGTTGCTTCCAAAATTTGCCAGTAGAACTCTTCATCGCGACGTTTTAAGGCTTTCGGGCCAAATTTAAATACTTGCCTAGCAGCTCTTTGATAGCTGCTATATCCGCAGAGCCACAAACAAAATTTTTGGGCGATCGGCAGACTCCCTTAAACTCTAGCATTGACCGAAAGTAATTTGGTCAGCCGATTGTAGATTTTAGCTAAGGTTAATATTTCAGACAACTTGTTGATCTACACTCATGTTTCAAATTTTTTCTCATTTTTTTTCGTCTCCCGGCTCTACTTGGGGACATAAATCGATCGGCTCTACCTCCCGTGAATCAGACACAAGCGAGGAAGAGCCTGGGAAATAAGGGCTATTTGTGTTTTTTGTTCAGGGTTTTAGGCAGTTGCCAAAATACATAGGTTTGTCTAGGTTTTCTCAGAATTTGACGAAAACCAACAATAATTGTGATAAACTGGGGAAACGCTTGATTAGTGCGGGTTGCTAAAGCTTACTGGGTATGAAAACCACAGAAAAACACTTGGCTCAAACTGATCGTCAAAAAACCAAATATTTCAAGTCCTCTGCTAATCAAGGCAGTCTCTAACTGGGAAGAGTAGGCCAACCTGAGCAAAAAGGCAAGCATATAGCACTTGCTCTAGGCAAAACATAGACCGCTAAGTTTGATTTACAGATTTCTGTAGGTTTTTAGAAGCGGCATATAAACTCCTTGGTCTGTACAAAGACCATAAAAATGGGAAATTGACGAGCGTTTTTGGTGGCAGCCAGTCGCTCTGAAAAAAACAAGCGATCGAAAGCGTCTCTAGTAACAGCTAGGGGCGCTTGTTTGCTTGTTAAGGTGAGTCTAACACTGCTTTAGCGTGTATATAATTGTTACGGAAAATATTTTGGGCAATTGTTTTACTCCACTATCAACGAGGCAGAGCCTCTAGATATGGGTTCCCAAACAGATCCCAAGCCGACACCATGTCGCTCGATCGATCGACATTCAAAATCGCCACTTCGATTAAACTGAGTTCTGTGAGAATACAAATTGAATCTCTTGAATGCCGATCGGCAAACGTAAGCAGTGGACATTACCCTCGAAAGTCTGTGGAATCAGATACTTGAACGTCTCCAGGTACAACTGAGCAGGCCTAGCTTTGAGACGTGGATCAAAACTGCCAGAGCCGAACAACTCGAAAATAACTGTTTGATCGTCAGCGCCCCCAACCCCTTTGCTCGCAATTGGTTGCAAAAATACTACGTCAAAACGATCGCCGACGCAGTTGAAGAAATTCTCGGCTATCCCGTAGAAATTTACTTGACAATTGCCGGGGGAAATGAAACAGGTGGTAGCAACGACTCCGCCATGATTTGGCCATCCCCGATCGCCGATAGCCCCGAAAGCCACTCCCTACACCCGCCGAAACCTGCCCATTTAAACCCCAAATACGTATTTTCCCGCTTTGTCGTCGGTTCCAACAACCGCATGGCCCACGCAGCAGCCCTCGCAGTAGCCGAGTCTCCGGGCCGAGAATTCAATCCCCTATTTTTGTGCGGCGGCGTTGGTTTGGGCAAAACTCATCTCATGCAGGCGATCGGTCATTATCGCTTAGAAATTGACCCCAGCGCCAAAGTTTTTTACGTTTCAACTGAAAAATTCACTAACGATTTAATCGCTGCCATTCGCAAAGATAGTATGCAAACTTTCCGCGATCACTATCGCGCAGCCGATGTTTTATTAATAGATGACATCCAATTTATCGAAGGCAAAGAATACACCCAAGAAGAATTTTTTCACACTTTTAATACATTGCACGAAGCCGGAAATCAGGTAGTTTTAGCTTCCGATCGCCCGCCGCAGCAGATTCCCCGCCTGCAAGAGCGCTTGTGTTCCAGATTTTCGATGGGATTAATTGCCGATATTCAATTGCCAGACTTGGAAACACGCATGGCAATTTTGCAGAAAAAAGCCGAGTATGAAAACATGAGGCTGCCGCGAGATGTCATAGAATACATTGCTTCTAGTTACACTTCCAACGTTCGGGAATTAGAAGGTGCTTTAATTCGAGCCGTAGCATATCTTTCTATTACCGGTTTGCCGATGACTGTGGAGAATATCACCCCGATTTTGAACCCGCAAACTGAAACCGTAGAGGCGACACCCGATGCAGTCATTGCAGTTGTGGCTGAGGTGTTTGATGTTTCTGTGGAAGACTTGAAGGGTGTTTCCCGCAGGCGAGAAATTAGCTTTGCCCGTCAAATCGGGATGTATTTAATTCGGCAGCATACCGATTTGAGTTTGCCGAAGGTTGGCGAAGTTTTCGGCGGCAAGGATCACACGACAGTGCTTTATAGTTGCGACAAAATTGCTCAGTTGCGGAATACCGATCCGACTTTAGCCCAAACTTTGCGTCAATTGAGCGATCGAATTAACGCTGTCAGCCGCAAAAGTTAAGAAGAAGAAAGAAGGAAGCCATGACAGGGATTCGGACGGGTGCATCTCAATGAGTGCAAATATATTCGTAGGGGCGAAGCATTTCGGTAGTCAATCTCTGGTTATCACTAATAAATTGTCTACCGAAATGCTTCGCCCTTGTAATATCATGCGTGAAAAAATGTTGCAACAATAAAATTGTTGGGCGATGTGAAACGGAGGGTTGTTTCGTTCACCCAATGTGTAAGGTGCGTCGCCCCACCGATTTTCACTCTTTTTTAGAGATTGTTTAGGGCGACACACCCTACATATACTCTCAAACTGTCAACTGTCAACTGTCAACTGTCAACTGTTGAAAGCCTGCGGTAAAGACGCTAACCAATCTTCCCAGAACTTCGCTGCTTGAGCTGATAAATGTCCAGCATAACGAATTGTATCCTCTCGAAGTTTAGCGACTGTGATATCAGGCGTTGCTCCAATTTCACACGCATGACCAATGAACCACCGTTCTAATCCTTGAGCTGTGACTTCTGGATGAAACTGCAACGCCAATCCTCCTTTTTTCCATGAAAAAGCTTGGTTTTGATAAATCGCACTAGCCGCTAAATGAGTGCTATCAGTAGGCAGATCGAAGGTATCTCCATGCCAATGAAGAACGGCTGTTTTATCTCCTGCTAAGTGAGCAAGTGGTGTTTGCTGACCTGCTAGACTCAGGTTTAGAGGAGACCATCCAATCTCTTTTTGCAATCCAGGATAAACTTTCGCTCCTAAAGCACGAGCCATCAACTGTGCCCCCAAACAAATCCCTAGCGTAGGCAAATCGTTAGCAAGACGATATTCTAATAGACGTAACTCATCAATTAGAAACGGATAATCCTGCTCATCGTAAGCTCCAATTGGGCCTCCAAGAATTATCAGCAGACTTGTGTTGCGATCGATCTGAGTCAAATCATCCGATCCAGCTTCTAAATATCTGACTGTGTAGTTTTGCTGATTCAATGCTTCAACTAAACTTCCCAGATCCTCAAAGGCAATATGTCTAATGACAGTGGCGTGTTTCAAAGTAGTCACCCTTAAATCAATTCGTAATCTGCGAAAACTTGCTCAATTGTACGATCGTCCAACACTCCAGCGGCTGCAAACATTTTTAAGGTTGGATTGGCAGCTTGTCGAACAAATTTAGCAATTTGGCTGGGTACGTAAACCTCTTCTAGAATTCCTTCCGAATCCTTTGCATTAAAGCCTAAGCGCCTCAGAATACTGTATTCGAGTTGGCGATCGGGGCCCAGAAATGCCCATACCAGTTGTGGCAGTAATTGTCCCATTTCCTCTTGCTCATAGGATCCAAGGCTTTGCCAAAGGATGGGGAACAAGCCACGAAAATAAACGCTGTGCAACGCTTCGTCAGCCGCATGATCGCCGATAACCGCACGGACAATAGGAGAGACTTGAGGATCGTGGGGAACATTGTTAAGAACCTTTGTCACCAGAGTTTCTGAGATTGTGACAAAAAACAGTTGAATGAGATGGGGCGACAGCCGAGTTTGATGTTCAGCAATAATTTTCTCGATGATGCGATCGAAGTGTGGACGACCAATAACCGATCGATCGAGTCCGAATGCCTCCTCCACCTGAGTTGAAAATAATTCAACAAAGAGAGCGTGTCCTCCTTCATCGCAATAAATTCGCAGAGCATCATTGCGCTGAAGCGTGCTTAAAAAAATGGGTGCATTTCCTTGAGCCAGACTGCTGCAAACAGGATTGACATGACTCAATTCCAACAAAGTTGTGAATTGTAAATGAGCAAGGAGTCGATAAGCTAGAACCGTTACCCGATGAGTTGAATCTGACGCAATGGCAGGATGATCGGCTAACGGGACGAGATCTGGAGAAAAGGGTAAACCTTCAATGTTACCTTCCCGAAGAGGTTTGTTCCGTATCCAACTTGATTCATTCCATCGGCCCAAAGGGCTTTTGTAGTTTTCCTGAAAGATAGATGCACCTAGCTTGTTCACTGTCATCATGAAAAAGTTCCTTGACATTAAGGGAAACAACGTTACAGGCAATAAATATTTACAATTCCTAATCAACTCCGTTTCATTAGTAACAAACATTTACTACTATATATGATGTGGCGTCATTGGAGCTAACTAATGCTCCAATTAAAGATATTTTGAGTGTACCATTGCTGGAATATTTCGTCTTGTATGATTTCTAACGAAAAAGGATACTAAAAATCTAGCGATACCAATCCTAGTATCAACACAACGCCCAAATATATGGTGCTTTGTATGGGCAAACCCTCTAGTGGTTACTATCCATAGGATGCTTACCCTTAGTCCTAAAAGTTTCGTTGAAAGTTCGAGAACGAGACTCGATCGCTACGTATAGCCTTTCTCAAAAAGATGAGGTATAACTGACAGCTTACATAACCGTTTAAACCAAGAGGGCCCAAGCCCAACAACGTCCGCGAATCTTTCTGATAACCGCTGTATTTACGAGAGTTGTTTCCAGAGTGGAGTTGGCAACTCCCTGGTGGTGGTATGCAGTTTTGGATTAAGCTTCCACCTAATCAGCCCGCAGACGAGATTGTGGATCTCGCAGCAGAACGAGGAGTGGGTTTGTGGTCAGGGGCAGCTTACTTTGAGCCTGATGCAAAAGAGGCAAATTATTATTTGGTACTTGGATATGGTGCAGTTACAGAATCTGATATTCATCAAGCATTCAATATACTTAAGGGTTTGAGGCTTTGACGGTAAACAATGATGTCCTCACTAGAATTAGCTGGATGCTTAAGTAGGGAGGCGACTTTTTTGTTAAACGGATTCTATGATATCGAGGTTTGGCGACTGTAATATCAGGCGTTGCTTCAATTTCAAATATATCTCGGCTGAATAAGCTGTTTCGCGTCTAAATTGTATTTTTCGGGCGGGCTTTCTGGCCCACCCCACAGAACTTTTTTTAAACTTGACTATACAATTTAAATGCACTTCAGCTTGTCTTGCTCGAATGTAACGATCGCCAATTGTAGGAAAACGGTACACCGTCGTGTCCTGACTGTGGGTAATCTCAAATCCGGTGGCATCGGATTTGAGATTAGCTGTGGAAAAACCTGTGGACAAATCACCGTAAGTTTGTGGAAAATATCACGGATGCTTTTAACCTGGACATTCTTCGATATCATCGACACCCTAAAGATCCTTAACTCTCTGGCTGAAAAAAGTTTTTGAGGATCGAGGGGCGGGCGATCGACTTTTTCCAGCTTTTCCACAAGTTTTCCACAGGCAAAAAGCAACTACAAGCCTTTTCAGACAAGCATTTAATTTTGTTTTCCACAGTTTACACAGAGCGAACCCCAGAAAAATAATTCAACAAATTAAAAATGAATCTGGTGCTGTGTGCACACCTACACACAGAAAAACCGAGCCACCGACTTTCTGTGATACGATTTGTTTCTATCTCAAATCCGGTTAATTAACCTTCATCTCATGAAATTGGTTTGCACCCAAAGTGACCTCAACGCCAACCTCTCGTTGGTAAGTCGGGCCGTTCCCTCCCGCCCGACACATCCCGTACTAGCCAACGTGCTCTTAGTAGCGGATGAGGAAAATCAGCGGGTTAGCTTAACAGCTTTCGATCTCAGTTTGGGTATTCGCACCAGCTTTGCAGCAGAAGTGACTGGCGGCGGTAGTTTTACCATACCCGCGAAATTGCTCAACGATATAGTTTCCAGACTCCCAAATGGAGAGATTACTTTAGAAGACGAAGCCGGAGATACCGTCGCTTGTCTCACTTGCAGTTCTGGCAGCTATCAAGTCAGAGGCATGGGCCCCGAAGAATTCCCAGAATTGCCGGCAATCGAAGCAGGAACAATCCTGAAATTGCCGCCCGAAGCCTTGATAGAAGGACTCAAAGGAACTTTATTTGCTACTAGCCCCGACGAAGCAAAACAGGTACTGGCAGGCGTGCATTTAAAGGTACTGAAAGATTGCCTAGAATTTGCAGCTACAGACGGCCACAGATTGGCAGTAGTTCAAACTGCCAACGAAAAAGCAGAAGGTGAAGAAACCGAAGAAGAATTTGAGGTGACTGTACCCGCTAAAGCATTGCGGGAAGTAGAAAGAATGCTGGTGATGCGACAGTGGACTGAACCAGTCACCCTACATTTTGAACACGGTCAAGTAGTGTTTGAATGGGCCGAGCAGCGCCTGACAACCCGCACCTTGGAAGGGCAATATCCCGCCTACCGACAGTTGATTCCGCCCTCTTTTGAGCGGCAAATTACTCTTGAGCGGCGATCGCTCTTAGCCGCAGTCGAAAGAATTGCTGTTTTTGCAGATCAAAAAAATAATATCCTCAAATGTAGCATCGACGAGGAAAATCAGGAAATTACTTTGTCAGTAGACGCCAAAGATGTCGGCTGCGGTAAAGAGTCAATGGCGGCACAGATTTCGGGAGAAAGCATAGATATTGCTTTCAACGTGAAATACTTAGTTGACATTTTGAAAACGGCTCAATCTCCCGAAATTCAACTGCAATTAAACGGTGCTCTTGCCCCTGTAATTTTTCAGCCTTTGGGCGGAGTCAATGCCACATTCTTAGTAATGCCTGTTCAGCTTCGACCTTAATTGCTGGAAGAAGATAGGATCCGGCGGTTGGAAACCGCGTCTACACAAACGATGTCCGCCTCCGCGGACTGAAGAATAAAACGTAATTTTAACAACTCGTTCTTCAACCCGCGGAGGCGGGTTTTGGTTGTATAGACGCGGTTTCAACCGCCGGGTATTCTTCATCCTCAACTGCCTTCAAATTAATGGCAACAATATCTCAAATTCCGTACCAGTACCGGGCGTTGAATGCAAGTTCAACTTACCTTTATGCTTCTCCGTAACAATTTGATGAGTAATTGCCAAACCCAAACCAGTACCTTTCCCCGCTGGTTTAGTAGTGAAAAATGTCTCAAAAATCCGCCGCTGAATTTCGGGCGCAATTCCCGGCCCGTTATCGGCAATTCTGATTGCTATCCAAGCATTATTGGGATTTTTTCCCGCTGCTTCTGGGCTGAAGTCTCCATTTTGGCTGGCGGACGATCGCAATTTTGCATTTTGTCGTAGCTTGCGGGGCGGGACGCCATCGCCCAAAACATAATTTTGCATTAATTCTGAACTTACGCAGTCTCCGTCAGCACTGTTTATTACCTCAGTTTGAATAGTAATCGCAGGTACAAAACCTTTGGTTCCTTTTAGCTCTTCCAAGGCGTCCATCGCATTGCTGACAATATTCATAAATACCTGGCTTAACTGACCAGAATAACACTTCACCAAAGGCAAATTTCCATAGCTTTTAACTACTTTAAACCCGTACTTGAGACGGTTTTTCATAATTAGTAGCGTACTGTCAATACACTCGTGGATATTAGATTCTTTCAAGTGGGTTTCGTCCATGTGAGAGAAGGTGTGCAGGCTGGTGACAAGTTCCGTCAGTCTCTCGGATGAAACCTTCATACTTTTGAGAATTTCCGCCCAATCTTCTTGTAAGAAATCAAATTCTATGTCTTCTTTGAGTTCGTCAATTTGTGCGCTAGGGCCGACAATTTGTTCGTAAGCAGTCAGCAATTGCAAGATGTCTTTTGAGTAGTTTGACAAAAAACCGAGATTTCCGCTGATGCAGGTGACGGGGTTTCTAATTTCGTGGGCAACTCCAGCAACCATCTGCCCCAAACTGGCTAGTTTTTCGGTTTGAATTAGTTGAGATTGAGTTTGCTGTCTCAGTAATTTTGTTGCTAGTTCGTGAATATTAGATTGGGCTACTAGCAGTTCGTGTACGTCTACCAAACTATAATTTTGAGGCGACACTTGAACGACAATTGGTTCATAAAGCAGTTCTTTCGATCGCAGCAGCGACTTCCGGGCTGCATCCACGATTAAAGTATTGCTGGGGAAAATTAAAGTCTCAGTTTGGGCAAAGCGGTACAAAGCCCTCACAGGTCGCTTTAAAAATAATTCTCGCCCAAAAGGACGGCTGAGAAATTCTAAAAATCTCCGCCTGGAAATCATCCCCGCAAATTCACCTCGATCGGTTAAAATGACTCCCGGTAACAGCGGATTGGCTTCTAACATCTGGGAAATTTGCATTCCCAAATCCGTAGCTTCTACGTTAAAAGCGTAAAGCGACAATTCCACGAGAGTAGAATCTAAAGAAAGTTCTCCTAAGTCAGCCTGGGAGAGCGGTTGGACTGGTCTTTCTATGCAGGAGGTATTTAACATAAATTCATCAGCACGCTTTTTTGGGGTTATATTTGCCAACAGATATTTAGCCACCAAAGCTCAGTCGATGAGTAGCTGAGTGCTTTGGCCGACATTCTCCTGGGAAACGGAATTTTAAATTACACAAAAAACTTACGGTGGTAAATGAGATTTTACCACTTCCAGTATTAGGCAAGTTCGAGTATGACCGAGATAGATGCGCCCTGGCAATTATGCCTGACTTTATTTTATATTGGCTTGAGGGGTATTAACGCTTTGTTCGAGTATTTAACTCTTAATTAACCTTGAGTTATAGTCTTAACCTATTGTTAACAATAACCTGAGAGGGCTGAAAAATAATTAATTAAATATGGGAACATAGAGATTGTAGGCGAGCATCTGTAGGGAAACGGCACTGCCGTGTCCTTACCAGAATCTGGAAATTCTAATGATTGCTATAAGATTGAGGACGATCGCAAAAAAGTTTTAACTGAATCTTAACTTAGCGCTGTGAAGAAGGTATGATCTACAGGGGCTCAGCCAAATACGTGTAACGAGATAGCAATTTACCAGTAGGCGATCGATGCAACCAGTCCTAACGAATCAGTTAAACAATGCTTTTACCCTGTTTCTCAGCTTGTTAGTAGAAGCAATACCTTTTCTGCTGCTGGGAGTTTTATTCTCAGGTTTGCTGCTGGGTTTTGTAGACGAACGCAAACTCGTATCCCGCATCCCGCGAAACCCGCTGCTGGCGGCTTTGATGGGTAGTTCGATCGGCTTTTTGTTTCCGGTGTGCGAGTGCGGTAACGTCCCCGTAGCCCGCAGGTTGCTAATGCAGGGAGTTCCCGCACCAGCCGCGATCGGCTTTTTACTCGCGGCCCCCACCATCAATCCCGTGGTAATTTGGGCGACTTGGACGGCATTTCGCGATCAGCCCGAAATTGTAGTTTTGCGGGTAGTCTTTTCTCTCTTGATAGCCACAATTATCGGCTGGGTGTTCAGCGTCCAAACAGATTTGCGACCTCTGTTACACCCTTCTGTAGCCCGCGCGATTCCTCTCCCAAAACCAGAGTTGTCCGAAACAGAACTCGCCCCAGCCGACACTCCGCTACTGTTGCAGTCGGGAACTTTTATGCTAGGTCAGGGCGGTGCAGTGCCGATCGAATCTTTGCTACAAGACCAGCGACAGCCCTTAAAAACAGGCAAAACTGACAAAACCTCGAAACGTTCCTCGATGTTCCACCGCGTTTCTAAAGAGCGTCTGCGCCTGCTTTTAGATACTATGGTACAGGAGTTGCGGGAATTGGGAGGAGTGTTGGTTGTCGGAAGTGCGATCGCCGCCATCATTCAAGTTGGCGCACCCCGCGAACTAATTCTCAACCTCGGCCAAGGCCCTGTTTCTTCGATTCTGGCGATGCTGCTATTAGGGGCAGTCGTATCGATTTGTTCTACAGTAGATGCTTTTTTTGCCCTTTCTTTTGCTTCCACATTTACCAGCGGTTCGCTGTTAGCATTTCTCATTTTCGGCCCGATGATTGACCTCAAAGGCATCGGTTTAATGCTATCTATTTTTAAAGGTCGCTCTGTAATTTACTTAATGGTCTTGGCAGCTCAGTTAACATTTTTAATGACCCTCGCTGTCAATTTGTATCTAGGTTAATAAATGAGCCTAGACGGAAAAATAACTAGAGATTCCCAATGACCAATAAACAATGACCAATAACCAATGACTAATGACCAATGACTAATGACCAATGACTAATGACTAATGACCAATGACTAATGACTCTTAAAAAATGAATTTCAAGAAAATTAGCCCCTGGCTGGACGCCCTAGCTATCTTAGCGTGGGGAATATTACTCCTCAAATATTGGATCACCGGGAAATTAAGCATTCTCATTCACCCGAATTACTTTGGGTTGACTGTAGCGGGAGGAATCGGCTTAATGATTATTGGCGGGTTAAAAACTTGGGAACTCTTAAAGGTCGATCGCGCCAAAAAGCAATCCCGGACATCGCCAGCAAATAAATCTCTCAGAAGTACAGAAGTTGAACACATTACTTTATTTCCCCCCAGTATCGGCAGCACCTTAATGTTGAGCGTCGCATTGATCGGTTTAGCAGTAACGCCACGCACATTTACCAGCCAGACAGCACTCGAACGAGGCCTCACCGAATCCCTGCCCATCACCAGACTGCAACCCCAAGAATTTCGCAATACTACAAAACCCGAAAGGCGATCGCTCATCGAATGGGTGCGGCTGTTAAATTTCAATCCCGAACCCGATACATATAGAGGTCAAAAAGTCAAGGTTCAAGGATTTGTGATTCACCCGCCCAAGGTAGCAGAACAATATATGTGGATCGGGCGTTTTATCATTACCTGCTGCGCGGCGGACGCCTATCCGATCGGGTTGCCGGTAAAATTACCGATCGGTCAAAGTCGCACCGCCTTCGCCCCAGACAGTTGGCTAGAAATAGAAGGAGAGACGATCGTAGAAGAACTGCAAGGCAAGCGCAAATTAATTATTCAAGCATCCTCCCTCCGATCGATTCCCGAGCCTAAAAACCCTTATGATTATTAGACAGCCAGCAAGTTGGAGATTAAATTTTACCTTGGCGATCGCGAGATGGGCATCCCGCCAGTGGGCAACTTTAATCTCGCGACTTGAAATCTGTTGTATTTGAGATTGTGGCATGGGCCAGAAGAGCCCGTCCTCCGTAGGACAATTAACATCAAGTAAAGTCAGCTATAAAAGTAGCAGCAACATCCTGTAGCAGTTGCCAACAGGAAATTCAGCAACTAGACTCGTAATTAGAAAATAAGTTCTCCCTATATGTCATCTGAATATGTCATCTGAAAAAAAATTAGCGCTTAAAGGTGCTTTCTGGACGATCGCCAGCTATGGAAGCAGTCAAATTATCCGATTCGGCAGCAACCTAATCCTGACGCGCCTGCTGTTACCAGAACTATTTGGTCTAATGGGTCTAGCCTACGTTTTTATCACAGGTGTCCACCTATTTACAGACATAGGTCTTGGCCCAAGTATCATCCAAAACAAGCGTGGAGAAGAACCAGAATTTCTCAACACCGCTTGGACAATGCAAGTTATTCGCAGTGTTTTTATTTGGTTTTGTTTAATTTTAATCACCTGGCCAGTCGCTACTTTTTATGGAGAACCCCGTCTCCTGTGGTTGATTCCGGTCATAAGTCTAACTACTCTCATAGGAGGATTTAAATCTACTTCCGTATCCATTCTCGAACGCAAAATGACAGTTAAGAACGTAGTAATGTTTGAATTGGCCATACAGGTCATTTCTACTACAGTCATGATTGTTTGGGCATGGTTCGATCGCAGTATCTGGGCTATCCTCGCAGGGGGTTTCGTAGGCTCTGTAGTGGAATTAGTATGGAGCCATTTTTTGATTCGCGGTCATAAAAACCGCTTTGCTTGGGAGCGAGAGGCAGTTAAAGAAATATTTTCGTATGGAAAATGGATATTTTTGTCTACAATTTTATATTTTCTGTGTTCTCAAGCCGATCGCCTAGTTCTCGGAAAAATATTTAGTTTAACAATGTTGGGCATTTACGGCATTGCTTTTACCCTCGGCGATATGCCCCGTCAAGTAATGATCGCCCTCGCAGGTAGGGTAATTTTTCCCTCGATTTCGATGCTAGCAGACTTACCTCGCGAGGAATTGCGCGCCAAAATCCTCAAAAACCGCAACTTGATTCTGATCCCTTTAGCCCTAGGCTTAGCAATTTTTGTGAGCTTTGGAGATCAGATAATTTTAACACTGTACAGGAAAGAGTATATGGCAGCATCTTGGATGATGCCAATCTTGGCTTTAGGTATTTGGCACACGACTATCCACAATTTGATGGGTTCTTGTTTGTTAGCTATCGGAAAATCTCAGTACGCAGCTATGGGCAATCTGGCAACTTTCTTGAGTATCGCTATCGGCATCCCAGTAGGATATCATTTTATGGGTAATTTAGGTGCTGTGATTGCTGTAGCTGTCGGTGACATTCCTACTTATTTAGTAGTTACCTACGGTCTTAGGAAAGAAGGGCTAACTTGTTTTTGGGAGGACATGAAGTTGACAGCAATGTTTTTAGGGACACTAGCAATCATACTTTTGGTGAGAAAGTCTCTGGGTGGCGGACTACCTATCGATAAAATATCACCCGAGGATCTGGTACGAACTCATGACATATTTAAATATAGGTAGATTTTTCATAGGTCTATTTTATTCAGTCCAAGACACACCACAACTTTCAAAAATGAGTTTTTTCTAACCAAAAAGAAGTAGCAGCCATTACTGTTGGTGAAAAAAATAGCTTTCTAAGAGTTGGAAGCGCGTCCTGGCCTGAATGAAATAGAAAAAATGGGCGGTTAATTTTACAGCAGGAAAAGGAGAGAAACATTTGTGAGTATTTTTAACAAAAAAATTAATCCTTCATCCTTCGCTATTGGGCAATTCAAACAGCCGATCGACCAGGTAGCGATTTTCCTCATCCTACTGCTGAGCGTCTTAATGGGACTGCTGCTGCTGAGTGGCGATCGCACAGCGCCCAGAGTGCGAGATTTTACTTGGGAGAACAAACAAATCGGCGCCGCAGATACCGGCTTTATTCTCAACTTCTTTCGGCCGATGAACCACTCCACCGTCGAGGAAAACTTAAAACTAGAACCGCCCCTCCCAGGTAAATTCAGTTGGGCCGGCAGGCGCATGGCCTACACCCTCAAAGATCCAGCACCCTACGGTGTTACCTACACCTTAAAACTCGCCGGCGCCACCGACAAGTATTTTGGAGAAAACAACCAAAACAAAGGAACGCCAATTCAACCGTTTAGCAGTTCCTTCCGCAGCCGCGATCGAGCTTTTGTTTACATCGGCGTTCAAGGCGAAACAGAAAGCAGATTAATGCTAGTCAATCTCAGCAGCAGCAACTCGAAACCGATACCGCTGACTCCCAAAGATTTAGTTGTCACCGATTTTAAACCGTATCCCGAGGGCGATCGCATTTTATTCTCCGCCACAGATCGATCGATCGCCCGCACAGGCGGCACCCTAAATCAAGAACTATTTACAGTCACCACCGGCCTCAATCCACAATCCCCCGGATCCCAAGCCCAACCAGCACAACCAGCAGGTAGAATCGACAAACTCTTAGACTCCAAAGACTACCAAAACCTCAAATTCGACCTCTCAGCCGACGGAAAAATCATCATTATCCAGCGCGTCAACCGCCGCAATCCCGGCGATTTCAGTCCTTGGATTTTGGAAGAAAAAGTCGCGCCCAAACCCTTGGAGAACCAACAAGGCGGAGATTTTATGATTCGCCCCGACAGCAAATCGATGGTAATATCTCAAAAACAAGGATTAGCGATCGTCCCCCTCAAACCAGAAGCAGATCCAGTAGAATTTTTGCCGAAATACGAACAAGTATTGGGGATGGCCCGCGACAACTCCGCCGCCGCCTACGTTAAATACAACAGCGACTACACTCGATCGCTCTTTATTTTAGACAACCAAGGCGCAGAACAAGAAATACTGCGGATTCCCGGTAGCATCATCGCCGTTTATTTCGATCCGCGCAAAGACAAAGACAACCAATTCCAGCGTCTCTACTGCTTGCTAGCCGAACGCCTCAAAACCGCAAGCTACAAAGAACAGCCTTTCATCGCCGCCATCGACCTCAAAAAAGAGGGCACTCGTTTGGTAGGAACCATCAAACCGCTGCTGGTTTTGCCAAACCAACTAGATACCCAAATCAGTTTATCTCCCGACGGGCTGGCATTAATTTTCGACCAATCAGTCACAACAGCAAAACCCACAGCAGCAGACACTCCCCGCAACGATAGCGGACAGTCGATCGCCACCAGTCGCCTCTGGCTGCTACCCTTATTAGAAATACCCGCAGACAACTCTCCCGCAAAAGTACAGCCAGAAGAACTTCCCTTTGCCGGCTATCACCCCCGCTGGCTGCCGTAAACAGATTTTAGATTTTAGATTTTAGATTTTAGATTCACTTGATACTAAGCCATACTTGAAGTATGTGGTAAACATCAAAAACTTTAAAAAGAACTCCCCAGCCTACAATCTCAAAGCTAAAATCTAAAATTACCATGACTCCCGAAGAAATTAGTAATACCCTTAAAGACTTATTTGGCGAAAATGTTGAGACGCCTGCTGCCACTTCTTGGCAAGTCCAAACCCCTAAATTTCGGCTTTTAGTCCTGCTTTCAGAAGACGGAAGTTGGTTGCGGATTTTGCTACCCATCGCCGATGCCCAAGAAGCTCAACCGTTTTTCGAGAAACTGCTAGAAGCTAACTTTGACACCACCCTCGAAACTCGCTACGCCATACATCAAAACGTTTTGTGGGGAGTGTTTCAGCACAGTTGCGCTACACTCGCCGCCGCCGATTTCTCGGCCGCCATCACCAGACTGCTAGCTTTGCAAGAACAAGGTTTGTCCGACTTTTTCGGCGGTTTAATCGAAAGCCGCATCCGTCAAATCATCAAAGCAGCCAAGATGCAGGGACAATCCATAGAAACCACCCTTCAGACTTTAGATCGTTTTTACGCAGAGGGATTGATGGGCGAAATGGAACTCGGGCGAGAGTCTCGCGAACAGACTCTCGGCGCTTGGCGCTATCAGCTAGAACGCCTCTGGCCCGAGGTGGAACCCTGAGAGGATTTTAGATTTTAGATTTTAGATTTTAGATTGCAGATTGCAGATTGCAGATTGCAGATTGTAAATTGCAAAAAATAAACGGTAGTAAGACGGTAATCGGAGTTGGGAAGTTCCCTAAAGTTGCATTTATTTAGAGTGGTAGGGCAGCAACGCCCGACGGTTAGGACTTTCTTAATTCCTGAAACCCTTGCATTTGATTGCTTCTTGCTTCTGGCTGATTCCGATTTTACCTTTGCCCTTAGGGCGCGGATTGGACGATCGCCATCCGCCCCCTAGATCCCTCGATCCATGCCCATATATTCACCAATTGCCCGCTATCGCTGCTCTCCAATTCCCTACCATCACCCAAAAATGGTATAACGCATAACCAAAGTGCCTTAATGATTTTTTAAGATTTCCGAAAACAGGCGATCGCATGGTATATCATGGTAAAAAGTTAATAACAAAGCTCCGTAAGTTCCACAAAAGCTTCGATCGTTTAACATTGATTCAGAAACCAAATCTTTAGCAGACAATGCCAGGGCGATCGAGTTTTCCAATCCGGTGCTGCTGTAATTTTTTAAATTAATAATTACCCACCACCAATTACCAGTTACCAATAAATAGCAACTAAAGTTATCCATCATACAAAATTTAACAGGAGTTTCATCTATGTTGGCTGTGCATCAGATTAGCTCGGAGTTATCAGTGTTACACATACCTGCAATTTGTACTTGGAACATCTCCTTAGAATCAACTCTCCTCGACTTGCCTCTCTACAACTGCCAAATAGAATTAACTCAACAGGCAAAAGAAGTAGCCCAGGCTTTTGAAGAAAATTCCATGCTTCCAGGTGTCATGTTGACAAATATGGGTACTTTTGTCGGCATCATATCCAGGCGTCAATTTTTTGAAAAAGTTAACCGTCGCTACGGGTTAGAAATGTTTTTCAAGCGACCGATAGAGGTATTGTACAGATTTTCCAGGCAAGAGCTACTGGTGCTTCCTAGCAGTAAATTAATAGTAGAAGCCGCCCAGGAATCGCTTTACAGATCAGTAGAATTAGTTTACGAACCTGTAGTAGTCGAAGTGGCACCCCAGACCTACAGACTGTTAGACGTACACCAATTAATGGTTGCTCAATCAATAATTCATCAATTGACAAATAAATTGCTCCACGAACAAACCCAAGCCAAACTTATCCAAACCGAAAAGATGGCGAGTCTGGGGAGGATTGTAGCAGGTGTAGCCCACGAAATTAGAAATCCGCTCAACTGTATTTGGGGAAATTTTACTTTTCTGCTGTCCTATTTTGAAAACTTGCTTCAGCTAATCTCGGTTTATGAAGCAGAATATCCGGAACCGTGTCCCCGAATTGATGCCCTCAAAGAAGAAATAGAATTTGATTTTTTACAAGAAGATTTGCCAGTCACCTTAGAAGGCATGAAGTGGGGAGCCTCACAATTACTAAAAATAGTCAACGGTTTGCACCACTTCTCTCACATGGATGAGACAAAGCCAGTAGAAATAGACATTCACGAATGCGTGGAGATTACAATGTTAATTCTGAAAAATCGCTTTAAAAATGGCATAGAAGTGGTAAGAAAATACGGCGAACTGCCGCTAGTTAACGGTTACTCGGGTCAATTGAGTCAGGTGTTTTTGAATTTGTTAGTTAACGCTCTAGACGCCGTGACAGAGTATGCAGCCGATCGCGAACTAGATACAGAGTGCGCGGATAACTGGCAGCCCCAAATCCAAATTACGACTAAAGTGGTAGAAACCGCAGAGGGCAAGTGGGCCGCCATTGGGATCGCCGATAACGGGCCCGGCGTTACCCCAGAAAATCAGCAGCACATATTTGACACATTTTTTACCACTAAACCAGCAGGCAAAGGCAGCGGTATGGGGCTGGCAATCAGCCATCAAATCATCACAGAAAAGCACGGCGGCAAACTAAAATTGCGATCGCAGCCCGGCCAGCACACCGAATTTGAAATACTCCTGCCGATCGTTGGCAAAACATGATTAACTCAAGAACAGCCTTCAGGTTCGGCCATCCAAGTTAAGCGCGATCGGCTAGCTTAGTAGTTAAGTCCTCATTTTGCTTTAAGAGCGTGTTTCGGCAACTAAAAGTTTCAGTGGCAAATACATTAAGTCCCAAACTCCTCGGCCCTTCACTCTCCGAAGGCAGCCATCAAGATCTTTCCCTAGAGTCTACCCTCCAAGATTTGCCCCTGTATCAATTTCAGGTTAAATCGAGCTGCTTGGCCGTAGTAGTTGCCGAAATCTTTGAACAGAATCGCCCAATCCCGGGAGCCGTATTGATAGAAGCAGGAAAATTGGTCGGGATGATATCCCGCAGACAACTGCTGGAATATTTGCTCAAACCCCAAGGCCCCGAGCTATTTTTGCACTTACCGCTGAAGGTTCTCTACAGTTACGCTCGCGTCGAAATATTATTGCTTGCAGAGAGTACAACCATTTTGGCAGCGGCTCAACAAGCTCTGCGTCGATCGCCCGAATTGCAGTCAGAACCAATCGTAGTCCAAATCGACTCCCAATCTTACCGGCTCTTAGATCCTCACGCACTAAACATCGCCTACTGGCAAATTCGCGGCATAGAAACTCAAGTCCGCTACGAAAGAGCCCAAACTCAAATGATTCAAAGCGAAAAAATGGCCAGCTTAGGTCGTTTAGTCACCGGAGTAGCCCACGAAATTTTAGATCCGGTAGGCTTCATTTGGGGCAATTTAACCTACATCAGCGAATACAGCAAAAACTTAATGCAGTTGCTCTCAGTTTACGACGCGCACTGTACCAATCCCCCGCCAGAAATAGCACAGCTAAAAGAAGATATAGACTATGACTTTTTGCAAAACGATTTTCTCCGAACAGTTACCAGCATCAAAGCCGGAGCCGAACGTTTGAGGAAATTAGCAAGCAGTTTGCAAAACTTTTGCCACATCGACGATGTTTATCCCAAACCAGCCGACTTGCACGCCAACATAGATAGCATACTTTTGCTGCTCAAAAGTCGTTTGACCAGGGAAATCAGAGTAGTCAAAAACTACGGATACCTGCCGCCAGTTCAGTGCTATGCAGGACAGCTAAACCAAGTATTTATGAATATCTTGACCAATTCTATTAATACATTAATTAACGCAGCAGTCGGTCAAGAATTGGCGAAAGAGTTCAAAGGTGGAGTAATAAAAGACTTCGAGCGCCAGCCTCAAATTGAAATCACAACTCAAGTCTGCTGTCCCGAACCTGCGAGTGATTTGGATAAATTACACGTTCGCTGGGTTTCGATTCGCATAGCAGATAACGGCCCAGGAATGTCACCTAACAAGTACAATAAAATCTTAGAATCATTCTCTACCGAAAAACGCGCCCTCAAAGAAACGAGCTTAGCCGTTAGCTATCAAATAGTGACCGGCAAACACGGCGGCGCCTTCAGAATGCGATCGCAATTAGGCACCGGTACCGAATTTGAAATCTTGTTACCCTTAGCTTAAAGAAGTTATTAGTTATTAGTTATTAGTTATTAGTTATTGGTTATTGCTTGGTTCTAATAACCAATGCCCAAGGTCGGGAGCATCTCAGTTTTGTAAAAAGCATTTTTTTGATTATAGTGCGAGCGTCCCCGCTCGCGTATTATTATACAAATCGCGAGCGGGGACGCTCGCACTATGAATGCAAAACTGAGATGCTCCCACCAATGCCCAATGCCCAATGCCCAATGCCCAATGCCCAATGCCCCATTCGCAATTACCTCTTACCATTATCTAACTGAGTGCCGCATATTTTACAGAATTTAGCATTAGCATCATGTACAGACCAACCGCAACCCGTACAAACAGTTTCTACCTGATTAGCACTTTTAACTAACTGCTTGATCAAATCCCCCAATTGCCAAGGAATCAGAGCAATCCCCGTCACAATCATCAAAATAGTCAGAAAACGACCAGATTCCGAAATCGGAGTAACATCACCGAATCCCACCGTAGTCATCGTCACAACCGAGAAATAAACAGCGTCCAAAAAAGTCCCAAAACCTTCAGGATTTTCGGGATGTTCAACTTGATAAATCAAACCAGAATAAACAAAAATTATCGCCAGCAAAGTAAACAGAATTCTGGAAAAAATCACTCCATCTTCGCTGCTGATGCGAAAAACAGAATTTTTCAATTCCAGAAAGCGGATGAGTCTAAGAATTCTAAACCAGCGAAAAATCCGAATAAAACTGACATTGACAAATCCAAAAAAGAATGGTAAAATCACCAGCAAATCGACGATAGAGAAAAAACTAAAAATAAACTTAATTTTATAGTCAGCGCACCAAAGTCGCAGTAAATACTCGACAGCAAAAACAACTAAAAGGGCGGTGTCGAGAGTTTGTAATTTGATTCTAACGGATTGGGAAATCGGATAAGTTTCAGCGATAAAGCTGGCGGAAGAGAGGAGAATTAGTCCGGTAATAATTAAACTAACGGTTCTCCCTGTGGGCGTTTCAATATCTTCTAGATAAAATGCAATTTGTTTCCGGTTTAACATAAATAATCTGTATTGTAGGCTGGGTAGGGACACAATATTGTTGTATCCTCTCTAACTAATAGCTTAAAATATTTAAAGCGCTAATTTCAAATATCAGGTAATTATTGAAGATGACTATCGAATTAACGAAGGGTGACAGATTTAATCTTTCTAAGGAAGCTCCTGATTTCAATAAAGTTGCGATCGCCCTGGGGTGGCAAGTCAGCCAGACAGCACAAAATTACGACATTGACGCATCTGTTTTCATGTTAGGCGCTGACGGTCGAATTCCCGACGAAAAATATTTTGTATTTTACAACAATTTGACATCCCCAGACGGTGCAGTGCGACATTCGGGAGACAGTGCGACTGGACAAATCGAGGGAGATGACGAGACGGTTTATGTGGATTTGAGTCTGATCGATGCTGCTGTTGAGGAAATTGTGTTTGTTGTTACCATTCACGAGGGACAGGCAAATAATCAAAATTTTAGTCAAGTCAGAAATTCGTTTATCCGGCTTTACAATCTCAAGACTGGTAGCGAACTGGTTCGGTATAATTTAAAAGAGGTTTTTTTGCAAGAAACGGCTTTAGAGTTTGGACGTTTGTACAGAAAGAATGGTGAATGGAGATTTCAGGCTGTAGGACAAGGATATAATGCTGGATTGCAAAGTTTTGTGGACAAGTATCATGTTGAGAATGCGGTTGATAAAAGCTCGAATGCTGGTGGGAAGGTTGATGATGCTGAGGTTTTGAGGCGTTTTTGCGATCGGGTGGATAAGCAATTGCAGGAAGTGGCTGCGGGAGAGTCTGTTGCTAATCCTGTGAATGCGGATAATGTGGAAGTAGATGGGGATGTAGATAGTTCAGTTCAAGAAAGTCAGGAACCGGCACTGACTGCTGAGGAATTTTGGCGGCGGTGTAGAGACGGAGAACGAGATTTTACAGGCGTTAACTTAGCAGGAGTGGATTTGAGCGGAAAAATTCTGGAATCTCCCATTAGTTTCAGTCAAGCAAACCTGAGTAATGCCAACCTGAGTAATGCCAACCTAGTCAAGGCAAACTTGATTGGAGCTAACCTGCAAGAGTCAAACTTAAGCTCAACCAATCTGCAACAAGCTGATTTGATAGAGGCAAAGTTAAGCAGTGCGAATCTAACTAAGGCAAAATTGGAGTATGCAAAACTGATTCAAGCGAATCTCCGTCAAGCAATATTAAGCGATGCAAACTTCACAGGAGCAAACCTCACAGGGGCAAATCTCAGTGGAGCAAACTTAACAGGGGCAAATTTTGCGGCTGCTAACCTAACTGCTACCAATCTAAATAGTGCTAACCTAACTTCTGCCAATCTAAATAGTGCTAATTTGGCAGGAGCAGATTTAAGCAAATCAAATCTAAACAACGCAAGCCTAAGTGCTACTAATCTGACAGGCGTTGAATTGACAGGTGTAAGTTTTATGGGAGTAGACCTTACGAACGTTAACTTGAAGGTCGCTAACCTCACAGGTGTAAGCTTTGTTGGAGCTAACTTGAAGAGAGCTAACCTCAGAGGTCTTGACCTGAGAGGTGTTAATCTTATTGGGGTAAGTTTGGTCGGATTAACCCTAGATAGCATCAACTTGAGCGGGCAAAACTTAAGGTGGTTCAATCTATGTGGAACTAGCTTGAGTGGTGTCAATTTGAGTGAAGCCGATCTAACTTCAGCAGACTTGCGCGGGGCAAACTTGACAATGGCAAACCTAGAGAAAGCTAATCTGAAGGAGGCTAATTTGGCGGGAGCAAACTTAACAGGAGCAAAGATGGAAGGTGCAAAACTAACGGGCGCAATTATGCCAGACGGCAGAACTTACAAGAGAACTCGCAAATAAATTAATGTGTGTAATAAAAACTTCAATCCTTATATTTCTGGAGTGACGCATTGCGACTAAAGAAACCGGGTTTTTTGCCGAATCTGTCGCCCCAAACCCATATTTTCGCGAAAAAACCCGGTTTCTGGCCCCTGTACTGGATTTAAGCACTGCGACTCTGAGAAACCGGGTTTTTTGCCGAATCTGCGGGCTGAAACGAAATATCTCGAAAAAACCCGGTTTCTGGGCCCTGGCGCGCAAGTCGTTCTAGTTGCCTTGTTCCATTAGTTCGGTGAGAATTCTAAAAATACGATCGCACTCTGAAGAAGCCTTGCGAACTTTGTCAGCATCCAACAGTTCTAACAGCTTGGAAGCGTGCTGTATCTTTTGATATTCGCCTTTCGATTTTGTGTCGCGGGTAGCTGCTTTCATACTTGGTTCTAACAAATCCTTTTCAATCATCTCTACATTCCTATTTTTAGGAATCGCATTTTCTTTAAATCCCTGCCCGTAAAATCTTTTCAAAGTATCAATATCAGCAATCAACCAAGCTTCCATCGCTTGAACCATCAGATAGCAATGAGTGTCATCCACCCCAGGCGAATCCCAATTATCCCTCGACTTCAAATGCTCCCAAGGCGACTGCTTTACAGGTGCTTCTGAGTCAACTAAAAGGATGACAAAGGCATTTGGGTGATCTTCCAAAGCATTCTTAAAATTCCTGAAAGCATGATTCCTAGAACCGCAGAGAATGATCTGCCACTTGATTTTCTTGCTTTGGGCAACCTGCACCAGTTCTTTGAAAAAACTGCTAAATCCTTGTCGGAGCAATTGCTTTGTATTCTTGCCATCGCCGCCACCTTCGATGTAAATGCGAACCTCCTTTACCATCGGTTTCCCCCGATTTCTCCCATCCGCCAGAGGTCTCCCAAACTGTAATTCTCAAGCCATTTTTTTAGTCGATCGCCATCGAGACGGTTCAGGTGACTTCCTCTATCATCTCGATCGCATATTAACACAGACTCAGGACTCAGCGCCGACACTAAAGCATCGGAATGAGTTGTCACAATCAATTGCGTGCGCTGTGAAGCTTCGATTAGCATTTCAGCAATCGCAGGCAAAATGTCGGGATGCAAGCCAATCTCCGGTTCTTCAATACAGATAAGTGGCGGTGGAGTTGGATCTAGGAGTAAAGCTATTAAGAATAAATAACGCAGCGTACCGTCTGATAAACGGGTTGCGGGAATTGGCTGAATCAATCCGGTTTCGCGGATAAATATCTGGACAGTACCGCCATAAATCTTGATACTCAGTTCTTCGGCTGCATCGTAAAATAGTTTTAATTTTTCAATAATCTGCCTGCTTCCTAATTGATACTGTAAGTTGTTTAAAACCAGTCCTAAGTTGCCACCATCTTCTAAAAGTGGATGTTCCGGCAAATCAGTTTGTTGAGCTTTTCTCGATACTGAATCTCTCCCTGTCTGCCAGTTACGATATAAACCTATTTGGGAAAATGTATTACCCAGATATGATAGCTCTGGATATTGTTCTGGATCTTTTCTTTGAGATAAGATTGATTGATCGGGAATGATGTCTTCTCGCCGCAGAGTCCGCAACTTTCTTGTTTGCTCGTTGTCCTCTGTAACGTTGATAACTGGGCGTCCCCAATTATTATGACGGTAATAAAAAAATGGCTCGCTTTCTGAACTATAGCGCGGTTCCATATCTTCTATAGCTTCGTCCACTACCTCAAGTCTCTGACCGGATGTGGTAAAACTAATCTGATAGCGCAGTGGCATCGCTCGTTCTGGGTAATCTAAAATAGCCTCAATTTTTGCTGTAGGAATACCTTTTTCACCTTTCCACAAAAAATCGCTGATGCCTCCGCCTTGACGGATCGGAGCAGGTAAGTCTGTAGGTGTTGCCTTCAACACTCCCATCGCTTCGATTAAGTTAGACTTGCCCGATGCGTTAGTACCGATCAACACGTTTAATGGTTGCAGTTCAATTGTTTCCCCCTCACTTCCATAGGAAAGGAAGTTTTGCAGTTGCAGGGAGTGAATAAATTTCTTGCCTTCCACCTTGTCCTCCTAGGCGAATTCTCAACTATTATACATTGCGAATGCTTTCGTTTTTAGTGTTGAATTAAGTAAGTCTCAAAACTAAAATGTTTGTAGTAAGGACTGAAGTCCTTAAAAATAGAAGGACTGAAGTCCTCACTACGAACCTGACTGCGAACATGAAAATACGATCGCCCTTCCCCCCTTTCCCCCTCTTCCCCTCTCTCTTCCTTCGCGACAAGAGTGCTTACGCGCGGCGCAAGCCTAACACGTCTTCGCGGTTCAATCCTCGTCATCCCAGTCCTTCGCGCATCTCTGTGCCATTACAATAGGTTCAGGAAAAAATCTTTACAAATAAGAACTCATGCAGCTCAAGTCCACCACCCGCCATATTCGCATATACACCGCCATCCTCGAAGACAACGAACTCGTACCCAGCAACGACCTTTTGACGATCGACATTGACCCAGATAACGAACTCAACTGGAACGACGAGTCAGTCAAACAGGTATATGCCAAATTTGACCAACTCGTAGACTCCTACGAGGGCGAAGACTTGACGGAATACAACCTCCGCCGCATCGGTTCGGAATTGGAACACTTGGTGCGATCGTTCTTACAAAAAGGCCAAATCAGCTACAACCTCAACAGCCGCGCTGTCAACTACAGCATGGGACTTCCTCAAGTTGATGCCAAAATTCACCTCTAAGGGGAGACGGGGAGACGGGGAGACGGGGAGATTAAAAAAATCTTCCCTCTTCCTTCTTCCTAATGACTAATGACTGCTGACTAATGACAACTGACAACTGACAACTGACAACCGACAACTGACCGAAATCATCCAGGATACAAGCCCCCGGATTCATCCGTGGAGAAATAAAAAACCTGTATCCGATGAAACTTGCCCCCCGAATTTATCCGTGGGGTCAATGCTTCAATCTAAAATTCTTCAATCTAAAATCTAAAATCGATTGACCGAAGAAATGGGTACAAGCCCCGTCCTTCCTGGACGGCTTTCAAGTCTTAGTCAAGCAGAATCAAAAGCTTCATCGAGGATTCTGAATAAATACATATCCGTTTATTCAGAGGAAGGCTAGAATGGTTTTATGCTGAATTTAACCTACGAGTACAAACTCATTCCGACCGACGCGCAGCGCGAAACCTTCGACCAGTGGCTTGATATTTGCCGCAAGGTCTACAACTTTGCATTGCGTGAGCGAAAAGATTGGGTTAACTCCCGTAAGTGCGATGTTGATTCATGCAGCATCAAGCAGGAGTACATCATCACGAATGATGCACCCCGACCCACTTTTGCTCGTCAGTGCAAAACACTCTTCGAGGCAAAGAAATCAATCCCTGAATTGAAGCTGCCTCATACCCATGTCTTGCAGCAAGTGTTGCGTCAACTCGAAGCAGCGTTTGTCGCAATGTGGGAACGGGGTCACGGTTTCCCTAGATTCAAAAAAAGGATGAGATCGTTTGTCTTTCCGCAACTGAATTTAGAATCCGTGAAACGATTCGATGGTGAGGATTGGGTCAATCTTCCTAAGATTGGTTTGGTCAAAATGCACTTGTCGCGTCCCATTCCTGATGGCTTTGAGGTCAAGCAAATTCGTGTTGTGAAACGCGCATCTGGCTACTATGCGATGCTCACGTTGCAGTGCGATGTCGAAGTCCCTCAAGTTTCACCATCAGGTCACGGACTAGGCATTGATTTGGGGTTGGAACATTTTCTAGCAACGTCTGATGGTGAGTTGATTGATAGACCTCGATTCTTTGTGGATGGACAACGCAAGCTGAAATTGCTGCAACGTCAACGGTCGCGCAAGAAAAAGGGTTCTAGAAAATTTCGTCAACTCCAACATCAAATTGCTAATCATCACGAATACATCTCGAATAGCCGCAAGGACTTTCATTTCAAAACCGCTCATCATCTATGCGACCAAGCGCAGACTGTGTTTGCTGAGGACTTGAATCTCAAAGCGATGTCAGCCGGAATGCTCCGCAAGCACACTCTGGATGCAGGGTTTGGACAGTTCCTCAACCTCTTGAATCATGTTTGTTTCAAGAGGGGTGCATACTTTGCTAAGGTCAATCCTAATGGAACAAGTCAAACTTGTCCTAGATGCCAGACGCACACAGGCAAGAAGGAACTGTCTGAACGGATGCACAAATGCCCTGAGTGTGGGTTTGAAACGAATCGAGATGTAGCAGCCGCGCAAGTGGTTTTGCAACGTGGATATACAGCGGTGGGACACATCGCAGTGAATTTTGGGGAGGGCAAGTAGCATGAGCTATCCTGATGAACCAAGAATCCCCAAGCTGCAAGGCAGGGGAGTTGTCAATAGATCAATCTTCCTCACTCCCCACCGTTTCTGCGTCTTTCCCGCTCTTCTTGGGAGTTACCGCACAATTGGGATCGCGCTGCAAAAACTGTTTTACCGCAACTTGGCGGTTGGTCATAAACTGACCCCAAGCGCCCGGAAATAGCCCATCCAAGGTTTCCACCAGCGCCCATACCTCAAGATTCATCACTTGGTAATAAAAACCGTGAGAATGCTTAATCTTAGTCAGCATTTCGTCTACCTCGACGGTCGGGAGCAGCTTCGGATCGGGCAAATTCTCGGGAATGGTACTGGACTCTTGTACGGGCATGGTTAGTAACTCAACAGCTTGCAGAGGCCGATCGATTTTAAATTTGAGATTTTAGATTTTAGATTGATACCACAGATGAATCTGGGGGCTTGAACTAATATCTAATTTTTTGTGCTGCTTGCGACTCCTGTCGGGGGCTGGCATCGGTATGCGGGTAACGTTAAATTTAACTAGACAGGCGAAACTCAGGCACTAGGCACCGATCGCCCTTCGCGACAAAAGTGAGAATTGATACTTATTTATACCTGCTGGCTCAGGGGACTTCTACGTACCTGCATCCTAGCATTACAGTCAGTTCAAAGTCTCTATTCCCGCTCAAAGTCGCGATTGCTTCGTCCATTGGCACGATCGGGAATATGCTAAAAACATCGCGCCCTTCAGCTTCCTGACTTCGGTTCCGTCGCGCCTGAGTCAAGCTATGAAAGCCGATCGCCAGATTTATCCGAGCGCCCACAAAATGGTAGACTGTTTTTGTCAGTACAAGACATTAAAACTAACTGCTGGACTGGGGGAAAGTCACGCCTAAAACATTATCTGGAGAAATCACAGAGCACCGAAAAGTGCTAGCTTGGTGAGCCTAGGAACCTGAAAAATCAGGAGATTAGCACTGTAAAGTCTTAAGAGTCCCCGCGTGCTGAGAAAGCGGGGGTGTAAAATAATCGCCACGTATCAACCCATCGAGGTTCAAGCGCTAGAATAGTTCAGATCAGCACTGGGCCCAAAGGCGTCAGGAACCCTTATGCAAAACTCTGTGCCAAAACACTATTTGTGGGCTGTAGGTGAAGGGATCAAAGCTTGTAAGCCGGGCGATCTGATCGCGGGTCGCTATTTGCTCAAGCGCGATCGACTTCTTGTCGATACTCAACCGGAACAGTTGCCGGAAATGCCCGAAGAGATTCCGAGTTCGATCGCTCCTTATCTGAGACTGTTTGCCTATCAGTTGCACGTACCTCAAGTATACGGACTGGTATCGTCCCGGCTCAGCAAGCTCTCGGGAGATATCTGGCTGCTGGAAAACGCACCTATTTTAAAGGTGACGGAATCATTAATGCCGGAATTGGCGGACACCTGGAAAGGGGCAGCCGCCATGCGACAGCTCAATTGGCTGTGGCAAATTGCCAAAGTTTGGCAGCCGTTTATCGCTCAGGGCGTGGCTGCGACGCTGCTGACTCCGGAACTGCTACGGGTGGAAGGGCAATTAGTTCGGTTTTTGGAATTGCAGCCCGATCCCAAACCGCCTAGTTTGTCGCAATTGGGCAAATTGTGGCAGCAGTGGATCGATGATGCTCACCCCGCAATCGCCAATTTTTTGCGACAGCTTTGCCAGCAAATGGTGGCCGGTCAAGTGCGCCACGGCGAACAACTGATGGGCCAATTGGATAAAGCTTTGGCAAAATGCGGCCGATTTTACGATCGGACTGTGGAAATTGCCACGGGCACGGATGTCGGTAGAGCGCGGGCTCACAACGAAGATGCTTGCTATCCGCCCGATGGTACGGTGTTTGCCGGAATTCCGGGATCGGAAGCTTGTGCGATCGTCTGTGACGGTATCGGCGGACAAGACGGCGGCGAAGTCGCTTCGGAATTGGCGATTACTGTGCTGCGGGACAAGTTGCTGCAAATGCCCCTGCATCAAGCTAATTGGGACCCGCTGAGCCTGACTTCCAAGCTGGAACGGGCAGCTTGTGCTGCTAACGACAAAATAGCGGGTCGCAACGACACGGAACACCGCCAAGGCCGCCAGCGCATGGGTACTACCCTGGTGATGGCTTTAGCGCACATTCACGAGCTCTATGTCGCCCACGTGGGAGACAGTCGGGCTTACTGGATTACCCGCACCGGCTGCTATCAAGTTACTCTCGATGACGATGTGGCTTGCCGCGAGGTACGTTTGGGCTACTCCCTCTATCGGGATGCTTTGGAACAAGTGGCCGCCGGAGCTCTGATTCAAGCTTTGGGCATTACTTCTTCCAACACTCTGCACCCGACGGTGCAACGTTTTCCGGTGGATGAGGATTGCGTTTTGCTGCTGTGCTCCGACGGTTTGAGCGATAAAGACCGGGTTGAGCAATGTTGGGAAGAGGAGATTTTGCCGATTCTCGACGGTAGCATTACTGTGGCGAAGGCGCGCGATCGACTGATCGAGATTGCTAATACTAGAAACGGTCACGATAATGTCACTGTAGCTTTGATTCACTGTCAAGCACATTTGAGGGAAGAAAGCAATACTTTGACAGAATTGTCTGTCGCACCTTTAGAAGTGCCGATGGAACTAATTGCTGACAGCGAGGATATGCCAACCGATTTGACGGAAAGCCCCAGCCTTAGCGATACGAATTCTGAAGTGAAAACGCAGTTAGTACGATCGCCCGACAAAGGCAAAAGTCTATTTACGCTGCTGGTAAAAATAGTATTTTTGTTGGGTTTGGGGGGTGTATTTGCTTATTTTTTCATTCCTCCGGTGGGTCGGGCGATCGATACTGCCGGGGAGTCGCTTTTCGGTAAACGCCGTTTAACTAATCCTATAAACGGGTCGGGGAAAATAGTTGAATCTGCACCTACTGCGAGCAAGTCTTTAGAAAAAGGCACGTTTATAGAGATTAAAAGTTCTGGGACTGGGGAATTGGATCCATTGGGCGATCGCTTGAATTTGCGAGTCGCCATCGGTGACTCGCCCATTAAGGGAACAGTCCCCGCGGGCAGCATTTTGCAGGTAACAAACAAACAGCTTACGCCTCAAGGCAACTGGCTGGAATTGAAAGTTTGTTCTATTCCTGAAATAGGGCGATCGAACTCTCCCAAGCCCAAGTTAAATAAGGATTTTTCTAATGTTTCAACACCAGCAGTCAGTCCATCTCCGGCGGTAGCAAGTTCCTCGCCATCTCCGGCGGTAGCAAGTTCCTCGCCATCTCCGGCGGTAGCAAGTTCCTCGCCATCTCCCACGGTTAAACCAACAGTGGGAGTAGAAAGCGCCAAATTGCAAGCGGGGGAAATCGGATGGATTCAAGAACAAGATGCTGTTTCTCAGATAGCAACTAATCCGAGTCCCAACCCGAATCAACAGGGGAAATGCGCTGTTGCTTCTGACTCAAATCCCAAAACTAATTAAACTGTTAAGGCTGGAGTTTCAGTTGACAGTTGACAGTTGACAGTTGACAGTTGACAGCTTGAGGGCTACCTCTCCATAAAAGGAAGAGGATTGAAATAGTGAATAATTTTGTTTTATTTCCCACCTAAAAGGAGGAGGCTTTAAACCCATTCTTCTTGGTAATCTTTTTCTAAAAGATGAGGTGTTCGACGGTAATGCTAAATAGTAATTGGTAATTCGTAATTCCTTGTGCCTGTTAGCTTTGTCAGTTTTCTGGAGATAAAGACGCTCTTCGTACTATCAACCAGTCACAAAAATTGTCATACTTCATGGAGAGTGAGAAAAGCTATGTGTTGAGCAGATTTGATGAAGTTACCAATAAATATTACATGGATCGAGCCGATTTCACTAACAATCTTTCATTGATATCCACAATATCTATAAAGCGCCCCCAGCGAGCGAAAAAACTTTCTAACAGGCAATTGAACCGACATGATATGAAATAATTTTAGATTTTAGATTTTAGATTTAATTATGCCAAATCTAAAATCTAAAATACTTTTAAACTTCTTATCCTAATTTCTTAGAGACTTCTGCAAGTTTAGTTACCATTTGGGCTACGGCTTTGTCAACTGCTGCGCTCAAAAGTCCATCTTCATTGCTACTCCCGGAATTGCCGCCAACGCCTCTGACAGAAAAACTCGAATCGCTTTGATCTGCTTCTCCTAGTGCTTTTGCCGTGGCCAGAATATCTCCGGAAGCTGTTCCGATTAACCGCACGTCTATTTGCACAGTAGCTTTGGTTTTTTGGGAACCGCCACCGATACCCATGAAACTGCCGCCGCCGGATTGTTTGTCGATATTAAACTTGGTAATGGTGCCGATGAGTACGGCGTCAACTCCTAGTTTTTTGCCAATTTCGGCTGCGGTGCCGGCATCCATTGAACCGCTGCGATTTTCTTGTTTGAGGACTTGTTCGAGTTTGCTGCGATCGACTACTGTGTAAGTGCCATTGTTAACGAGTTCGTTGATTAGGAGTTCGCTGATGCCTTTGGCTGCGCCGACTCCCCTGTAGGAACTGTAATAGCTGTTGGTGGTGCCGTAGTCGAAGTCCATGACGACGAGGCGCTTTTTGGCGGTAGCTTGGGCTAGTTGGGTTGCGGGTTTGATGTTGGCTGGTGTGGCGATCGCATTTACTGAAACGCCGACTAGCATGAGCGTAGCTAGGGAAATGCTGGTTAAGCGAGATATGGTGGTTGTTTTCATAAAGCTTTCCTCACAATGGTTTTGTTCCGACTCTAGAATAGTGCACGGAACCGCCGGATGTCAGGGTTGCGGGTGATTAATGTTGGTGTGGGCGATCGGGTTTTACTTTATTCTGACGCTAAAAATCTTTAATTTTTGTTAATTAACGGCAGATAAAAATAGAAACTGAGCAAGACTTTGATCAATGTTTCAATCCCTAATATTCGATACTTTCTTAACAGAAAGAATTGGTTTAAAGCCCGAAGCCCGATCGGGGAAAAATTAAAAGAAGACGATTCATTACTCCAATCCTCGGACTTCCATGTCAACTGTCAACTGTCAACTGTCAACTGTCAACTGTCAACTGAATGAAGCCCCAGCCTCCATAAAACCCATCAACCAATTAGCCATCGTCGCCCTGCGAGTCTGTCTCGGCCCGAATTCCCCAATCTTATACCCCTTAAATCCCAATTTTTCCTTCAGCAACTGCTTGTTTTCTGGAAGAGTCGATCGCGTCAATTTCACCGTCGCAGGCCTAGAATCAATAAAATCCGGCGGTTCCGGATAATCTTCGCGCCACTCGCTAGCAACATCAGCGCTGTTCCACTTACCAGTCTGGGCATCAAAGCGGTAGCCTAGATACAGCCAAACTAATTGGTTGACAGCAGCATCGTCCATTTCTTCGTTGAGGATAGCCCAAATAGTTTCGTTGTTCAGCGGTGGCAGTTCAGACATAATTCGAGTTGGAGTGCGATCGACAATAACAACAATTTAACCCATGGCGGTCTACCCAGATGGTAGGTTCGGCGCGGGAAAATCTCGATTTATTCGTGTTCGCATTCGATCGCCCCGCCGAACCACCCTACAATACTACTTACCCAAAATTCCGTCCTTCTCGGCCATCGAGATCATCAAATCAATGACGCGGTTAGAATAACCCCACTCGTTGTCATACCAGGAAACGACCTTAAAAAACTTAGAATTCAGTTCAATACCCGCACCTGCATCAAAAATGCTCGATCGGGCATCGCCCTGAAAATCCGTCGAAACCACCGCATCCTCAGTATATCCAAGAATACCTTTCAGTTCGCCAAGAGAAGCTTTCTTCATAGCTTCGCAAATTTCTTTATAGCTAGTTTCCTTCCCCGTTTTGAAAGTAAGGTCAACCACAGACACATCTGGAGTCGGCACACGCAAAGCCATACCCGTCAATTTTCCCTTCAATTCCGGCAACACCAAACTAACAGCTTTCGCCGCACCAGTCGAAGAAGGAATAATATTTTGAGCCGCACCGCGTCCTCCCCGCCAATCTTTTTGGCTGGGCCCGTCTACAGTTGGCTGAGTAGAAGTCATCGCGTGAACAGTCGTCATCAAACCTTCTTCCAAACCAAAATTATCATTAATAACTTTGGCAATTGGTGCTAGACAATTAGTAGTGCAGCTAGCATTAGAAACAACAGTATCTGTGGCCGGGTCAAATTTGTGGTGGTTGACGCCTACTAGAAAAGTTGGAACTTTTTCTGGATCTTTAGTCGGTGCGGAAAGTATTACTCGTTTTGCTCCCGCCGTCAAATGTTTTGAACCGCCGTCAAAATCCGTAAACAATCCGGTAGATTCTACAACATAATCCGCACCAGCTTTACCCCACGGCAATTCAGTCGGATTTCTAATCGAAGTGCACGGAATAAAACGTCCGTCAACGACAATCCCGTCTGGTTTCCCTTCAACTTCGCCGTCATAAATACCGTGGGTAGAGTCGTATTTGAAAAGATAAGCCAGGTTTTCTGGCGAAACTAAGTCGTTAATACCGACAAATTCGATGTTCGGGTTTTTGATGCCGGCACGCATGACTAGCCGTCCGATGCGACCAAATCCGTTGATGCCGACTTTTAATGCAGCCATGTTTAAACTCCTATTGAAAATATCGCTAGTCGATCGCGCGATAGCCTGTTGTGGCTTAGAATTTACCACGCTAACGGATTTGGGCTACTGATTCTTTTCTATATCTTAAGAATTCTGAATTTGGTGCGGGCGGCGAAATGCAATTAATCCTGAAATGACCGCTGGCTAATGACCGATCGCTGATGATTTTAAAATTGTAAAATTGCTATAATCAACACAGATTTTTATCACATTATCGTTGATTAAATTACTCTAAATTAATTAAAAAAAACTTATGTAAAAGCTCAATCCGATTTTATGTAGGAGCAATGGCCGATTTTGATAATGTGAAATGGCTATATAGCGTTTCTCAGAAAGATGAGGTATGCCGAGGTATGCTGCAACCCTTATAGTATCAAGCTTTCGATCGCAAAATGGGCACCTCACTTTTCAGAGAAAGGCTATATAGCGGTTCTCAGAAAAATGAGGTATGTTGTTGGGCTTCAGCCCTCTTAGTTTAAGAGTTATGTGGGCTGTCAGTTATACCTCATCTTTTTGAGAAAGGCTATATATTCAGAAACCCGGTTTATTAAATAAACCGGGTTTCTAATGACAGTTGGTAGTTGGCAGTTGGCAATTGTTATTTGTTATTTTTGAATATAGCGATTCTCAGAAAAATGAGGTATGACTGGCGGCTTGTATAACCGCTTAGACGTATAGGGCCCAAGCCCAACAACGTACCTCATCTTTTTGACAAAGACTATATCTGCCAATAATCAGTAACTACTTACTAATAACTACTGACTACAGTCAACAGTCAACAGTCAACAGTCAACAGTCAACTGTCAACTGTCAACTGACTACCCAACGCACTTAGTAGTGAGCAATTCCACTGCATCCGAAATAAAACAAGCACCACCAAACTTATTTAGCACCGGTCTAATATTTTCTGCAACTGCCGATATTTTATCGGGCTCGCAGAAAGCCAGCACATAAATATTATCCAGCATACTCATTGCTAAATCGTCCGATTTGCGTCCCCTAGTGGTTTTGCCGGCGACACCGCGAATCACCGAATAACCAGGGACGCCAGCTTTGTCTAAACCGTCTAAAATCTTTGGGAGCTCCACCGAGTTCGCAAAAATTTCTATCCTTTTAACTGCGTCCATAAGTTCACATCCAAAACATATTGATTGCGTATAAATACATGGGAATGCCTACAACGATGTTAAACGGAAACGTCACTGCTAAGGCTGTTGAAATGTAAAGGCTGGGGTTAGCTTCGGGAACTGTCAGCCGCATTGCTGCTGGTACTGCGATGTAAGAAGCACTCGCACACAATACCGAAAATAACAGGCTATCTCCCTGCGGCATTCCGATTAATTTTGCTATCAGTAAACCAACTGCTGCATTAACTATAGGAATTAGGATTGCAAAGGCGATCAGGAAAATTCCTGTTTCTTGCAAATCTTTAATTCTGCTAGCAGCAACCAGACCCATGTCTAGCAAGAAAAAAGTCAGAACCCCGTAAAACAAATCTTGAGTAAACGGACTCATAACTTCCCAACCGTGTTCTCCTGTCAGAATGCCCATAATGAGGCTGCCGACTAGCAGAAAAACTGAACTGTTGAGGAAGGCTTCTTGCAGCACTTCTGACCAAACTATTTCGCGTTTTCCTTCCTCTCCACCGAAGACACTTACCAGAATTAGACCGACGATAATTGCAGGGGATTCCATTAATGCTAGCGCTGCTACCATGTAACCGTCAAAGTCGATTCCTAGTTCTTTGAGGAAGGAAGTTGCGGTGATAAAGGTGACGGCGCTGATGGAACCGTAGGTGGCTGCGATCGCCGCGGCATTGTAGGAGTCGAGTTTGATCTTCAGTATGAAGAAAGTATAAACTGGTACTAGCGCTGACATCAGCATCGCTGCGAAGATTGTCAGGGCGACTTGCTGGTTGATTCCGCTTCGGGACAGTTCGACGCCGCCTTTAAATCCGATCGCAAACAGCAGGTACAGCGAAAACAGTTTCGGGATGGGCGCAGGAATTTCTAAGTCAGATTTTAGGAAAATCGCCAGCATTCCCATGAAAAATGCTAATACTGGTGGATTTAAGATATTTGACGCTACGAGGCTTAAATCCACGATCGTTCACTCCCATTTCTGATTTTTTTAATATTACTTCACAAATAATTGTTACACGAGAATGGATCAATGGTGCGATCGAACTCTGGGAATGGCGATATATATTCCTAAAGACGGTTGCAGGTTGGCAGCGTACACCTACAACAACAGAGTAAGGTGTGCGCTGCCAACCCGCAGCCTAAGTATTTTTCCCTAACTAAGCAGTTGCCAAATAAGACTCTAGAGCTTCGGAACCGCCGATCAACTTGCCGTCGATAAACACTTGCGGCACGGTTGTAGCGCCAGTCACCGCCCGGAGCGATCGGGTTGTGACATCCCGGCCCAAGACGATTTCTTCATAATCCAAGCCCTTTTCAGTCAGCATTTTCTTAGCCTTGGCGCAGAAAGGACAGCCCATTTTTGTAAACAGCGAAACTACCTTCGGCTTAGCTGCTGCGGAGTTGATGTAGTGCAGCATCGTCTCGGCATCGGAAACCTTGAAAGGGTCGCCCGGTTCCTCCGGTTCAATAAACATTTTTTCAACCAAGCCATCTTTGACTACCATCGAATAACGCCAAGACCGCTTCCCAAAGCCTAAATCAGTTTTATCTACCAGCATTCCCATGCCTTCGGTAAACTCACCGTTACCGTCGGGAATTAACGTCACATTGTCTGATTCTTGGTCTTTTGCCCACTCGTTCATTACAAAAGTGTCGTTGACGGAAATACAAACGATTTCATCTACGCCATTTGCTTTGAAAACTTTGGCCAATTCGTTGTAGCCAGGGAGGTGCGTTGACGAACAAGTGGGAGTAAAAGCTCCCGGCAGAGAAAACACTGCTACAGTTTTGCCTGCAAACAAATCATCGGTGGTGACATCCACCCACTCGTTGTCCTTGCGAGTGCGAAACGTGACTTTGGGTACTCTTTGACCTTCGTGGTTCGTCAGCATGATTTTGAATCCTTCGGTACTTGGGTTAAATTCCTTTGCTTGTTATAGCGTACTCATAACGAGTATGACTTGTCAAGGGCAGTGGGTTTTTTCTTGGGACTGCTGGGTGCGCGCGAGTCAGTTGCTCGTCTTTGCGACAGCTTGGCGATCGAGCAGGGTGCATCTGGCTTTTGGCAAATATGTTTGTAGGGGCGAAGCATGACCGTAGTCAATATGGGATGATAACTAATAACTTATATGCGGTCATGCTTCGCCCTCTTCAAAGGTGAGATGCACCCATGGATAAGATTGAAAAATTGCTGTTTAGGAATGAAAATTAAATAACTTACATTTTTTATTGTTCTTGTGGGATGGGCGTCCCGCCCGTCCAGAAAGGACGGGCGGGACGCCCATCCCACAAATATGTGTAAATTATTTAATTCGCGATCCTTAGTTCGATCGCAAATTTCGCCTCCATGCCTTTGCTGCTGCTAGCGGGTGAGGATTTTTGACACATTCTGTCAACATCTCGATATCAAGTTCTGGTAGCAATTCGCTGTTTGCGATCAATTCATAACCGCAGTTTGATACAAACTCAACCGGAATCTCTTCTCGCAAATGGTAGATCGAAAATCTCTCATTTCGCCAGAACCAAACCTCTCGCACATTCAACCTTCTGTAGAGTTCTAGTTTATTGATGCTGCCACTGGTAACAATCACTTCAATTACCAAGTCGGGAAATTCTTTATCTGTGCCAATACAGTAAGCTTCATCCGGTTCCGTACCGCCACTTTTTTCCTCTTGCCGCAGAGTTGTAGACCCAAAAGGGAAATATTCAATGTCAGCTTCTACAAAATAAATTTCCAGCAAATTCCCAATGCGAGTTTTACCATTTTCATGGCGACGAGAAGGTGACATAATTTCTAAAAGCCCATCTAAATAAGTAACTCGATATCCCGCAGCATCTCCAATTCGATTTAGCACTGTATCGTATTCTTCCCAGTTCACCCTATCCGTGATGTAGCGCTCTTCAGGATCTTGGCGTTGGAGTGCTTGTTGTTTAAGTAATGTATCTAGCTCGATTGTCAGCATTAGTATTACCTCCTTACAAGTTGTTCTAATTTTAGCAGACGGCGGTTAAAACCGCATCTACACAAACGATGTCTGCCTCCGCAGACTGAAGAGAACAACCCAAATTTAATCGCCTTTTATTCAACCTGCGGAGGCAGGTTTTGTTTTTATAGACGCGGTTTCAACCGCCGTGTTATCTTATTTCCAATCAAATTTCCGCCCCAAATACTCCTCTAATTCCTGATTGTAAGGTTTAAAATAATCACTCAACAGTTTGCGAACTGACTCATTTACCCGCTGATAAGAACCAGGATTAGCATTTTGGTATTCAGACAATTGATATTCCGGTAAATCTAAAAATGCTAAAACTTGCTGTACAGTCGCCGCCGCACCTGCATACAAATCTTCGCTTTGCAAAACTAACAACTGTTCTCGGGGGAAGAAAGCCAGCCAATTTTTAATAAATTCTATATACCTGCCGCGAGCTAAGTAATTCCCAGGTTCTTCGCCGATGATGTATTCTGGGTTTTGATTCAACCGTTCGATTTCGTCGCTAATTGCCCGATCGAGCGATCGCCCTTCCCAGTTTAGGCCCTTTAAGCGGTAAAAATGAGAAATCGCGCGATCGACCGGATTTCGCAACAGCACAATCAGCTTTACCTCTGGACACGCGCTGTAGAGACGTTCCGGCGCTTCCCGAAAGTCAAAATAGCTCGGACTTGCCTCACCCGTTATAAATTCCCCTCCCTGTGGCATTGGGGGAAAATGGGCCCAATACCAATCAATCCCTCTGTGGAAGTGCCAGGAGAAAAAATCCATCTCCTTTTTAATTGGAGTCAAAATTTGCGGGTGTTCAGCTAAATAAGTGTACAGAGAAGTCGTCCCGCAGCGCTGAGAACCAATAATTATAAACTTAGGAAATTTGACTGGTTTTAAGTTCCAATTTTGTGGCACAGGCATCTTGCCTGTCTCTGTATTTTGTGGCACAGGCATCTTGCCTGTCTCCATATTTTGTGGCACAGGCATCTTGCCTGTCTCTGTATTTTCTGCCACAGCTACATTGCTTGTTCTTTTATTAATAACAGATGCAAAAATTTGTTTGTAACTGACAGTTTGATAACAGCTAATCGCCTCAGCAATTTTGCCTTGCCTCGTCAAAACTTCTCCCAAATTCAAATAAGGCCAAAAAGCCTCCGGTTGAGCATCAACAACTTCTCGGCAAAAGTTCTCAACTCGATCCAGCTTGTTTTGCTGAATCAAAACTTCCCACAAATTGTAATAAAACCACCAAGGAAGATCGGGATTTATTGCCATTGCTTGCAAAAATGCCGCCGCCGCTTCCTCCCCATATTTTTGCTGGCTCAAAACCGCACCTAAATTGTAATAAGACCAGCAATCATCCGGTTTTTGGGCGACTGTGGCGCGGGCTGAGGCTAAAGCGCGATCGCACTCGATGGCTTCGCTAACGCACTTTTGCTGCTCCTGTAACAACCGCTCCAAGTCTGCTGATGACACCCCACAATCTGGGATAATTGTCAAGATTGTTTGGTAAATAATTGTTGCGCTTTTTGGGCGATCGCGCTTTGCTAAATTCTTTCCTAACTGTAAATAAAACTGCAAATTTTCCGGTGTAACTTGCAATTGAAATTGTTGTGATAATGACTTTGAGTCAGACTTTGTTTGTCCGAGAGCATATCCAAGCTTCTCGTAAATTCCCGGCAAATTTCCGTCAATTTGAATAGCTTTTAAATACGCGACAATAGCTTCATCCCACTGTTTTAGTTTGGTCAAAGCGTCGGCTAAATTGTAAAAAGACCAAGCAAAATCTGAGTTGAGTGCAATCTCGCAGCGGTAAGCAGCGACAGCATTCTCCCAGCATTCGAGTTTCAGTAAAGCATCACCCAAATTATGATAAGACCACGAAAAATCTGGATTTAACTCAACAGCTTTTTTGTACGCCGCGACAGCATCCTCCCAGCGTTCTAGTTTCAACAAAACATCGCCCAAACTGTGATGAGACCACGAAAAATCTGGATTTAATTCAACAGCTTTGCGGTAAGCAGCAACAGCATCATTAAACTCACCGCTTTCTTGCAAGGAATTACCCAACTTGTGGTAATCGTGACTATTCATGCACAACTCCTGCAATATTCATTAACTTCTCTAGCGAGTTCATATCCACCCGCATATCTTTATGTCCCGAATATTTATGAGTTTGGTCATCAAACAATTCAGCAATTAAATAGTAATGTTCCAACTCACACAAATTACTAATAGTCCAAAAACAAGTTGGCACATAAATCGGAGAAAAAATCTCAATTACTTTAGTTCCCGGAGTGCAGAAAACTAAATTAGTCAATCCACCTCCGTGGGGTGCGACAACTACCTCAGCCGCAGCCAAACAGGCTGCTTGTTCCGCTACCGACATCATTTCTAACTTAACTGTACTAAACCCAATTTTTTCTAGATAGGCGACAACCTCTTCGTCATTGACTATTCGCCGATAGGATGCTCGATTTCGACTGATATAAATTCGTTTTGAATATTTTGTATTTTGGGAATTATCTTGATTTAAAAATATTCGTTTCAGATATTCGCATTTCCATTTAGAGGTTCCCGAAGCACCATCACAAATTGAAGGAACTATTAATTTGTCCGCTGTAAAGTGTTGCTGGTAGCGACTTTCTAAAATTTTATCTAGTGGAATTCCTAAAGTATTTAAACTTTCTTTTTCATAAGACAAATCGCAAGCATTGATAACAAACTTATCAATAGTGTCTATCAATCCGCAGCGCTGCAAAAGCTCGAACCGTGTAACCACATCAAACATCCAATGAAAATAAGCTGCGCCTCCCCAGCGAGCGGATAAAAAAGCTACATTTCCCTCGATGTGTTCGACGGGAGACAATTTGTCGGATGTTATTACCAACTCAGGACAACCCATTGAAATATCGGTGACAAGTTTATTGTCTGAAGTGATGACGGCGGTAGTAGCAATATCTGCCCAAGCTCGTCCTTTTGGTATGGTAGCAACAAAAGATTTTTTGATATAAAATATTTCATCTTTCCAACATTTGCTGTTGGTGTGGATTGTTTTGGAGTCAGATAAATTGATTTCACTTGCAGGATAGATGTCTGTGCAAGTAATCCCTGGATCTGAGTCTGCTGCAATCACTAAATCATCTGTAAATCCACAGTATTTTTTGAGAAAACTTAACGGCAAAAAATTATAGCCAAGTTTGAGGAGGTCGGCTTCATTCACTTCTCCTTTTTGTTCTAAAGCATATGTTAGATGATAGTAAACTCCAAACAAATCGGGTTTGATTTGCAGGGTTTTAACAAAATTAGATATTGCCCTATCCCACTGCTGTTGTACCATTAAACTCAAACCCAATCCTTCGTAACACCAACAGGATTTTGGATCTATATTGATGCCTTGCTCGTAAATTGCGATCGCCCTTTCGAGTTCCCCTTGCTCCCGCAGCGCATCGCCCAGCTTCTTGTACAGCCAACTGTGCTCGGGTTCTAGCTCAACAGCACGAGCAAAAGCAACCGCTGCTTCTGACCAATTTTCTAGTGATTCCAGAACTTCCCCCAAACTATTGTACAGCCAACAATCATCGGGATTTAATTCAATAGCTTTGCGGTAAGCCGCGGCCGCCTCTTCCCAATTTTCCACTGCAATTAAAGCCTTGCCCAACCTGTCGTAAGACCAACAAAAATCGGGATTTAACTCAATTAACTTGCGGTAACTAACAACAGCCTCCTCCCACTCAGAAAGCTCCATCAGCACATCGCCTAAATTGTTGTAAGTCCAACAAAAATTTGGATTTAATTCAATGGCTTTGCGGTAAGCAGCAGCAGCTTCGCCGTATTGCTCAATCACCTGCCAAGTTTCGCCCAAAAAGTGGTAAGACCAGCTAAAATTAGGGTTGAGTGCGATCGCCTGTTGGTAAGCCGCCGCACCTCGCTCGAACATTTCTTTTTCTTGCAAACTTTTGCCCAACTTGTGGTAAGTTGAGTAGTTGCCAGACTTAATTTTAATAGCTGTTTGATACCGTTCGATCGCCTCATCCACATAACCTGCATCTGCCGCAATATTCCCCAACTTTTCCCAACCCAGAGACAAAAGAGTTTGCTCCTCGCCCAAACTTTCATTGCCGATTTTTTTAACAATCAGTTGATAGCCTTTGTGGACTAATTTTAACTGACTTCCAAACATCTCCAGAAAAACATCAATGCCGATTTTAGTATCTTGCTCCGGGCTGTCGGGAAACGTAAACTGATAATCGTCAAAAATCATCAATCCCCCAACTTTCACCAACCTCCAAGATAAAATCGCATCTTGCAGAGCGCTGGTGGGTTTGTGACAGCCGTCAACGTAAGCAATATCGTAAAATTCTGAATCCAAGTTTACTAATAAATCTTGAGAGTAACCTTCCAATTCAATTACCTTCTCACCAACCCCCGTTTTAACAATATTGCCCTTAAAAGTTTCTTGAAAATATAAATCGATGCAAGTGATTTTGGCAGTCTGATGAGTTAAAATATTATCTAGCAGCCAGCAAGCCGACATTCCTTGAAAACTACCGATTTCCACCACTTGAAAATCTGCAATTCCTGTAAGCGGCTGCAAGTGCCGTTGCCAAATAGGAATATTGTGGGTAAACCAATCTTGAGTAAATTGATAATCTTTCTGTGCACACTCAGGCCAACCCCTCAATGCGCTCGCTTGTTGATGGCAAACGATCGCTTCTTCCAATTCCCCTAATTGCGGTAAAATATTGCCTAAATCATTGTAAGCCTTAGAATTAGTCGGATCGATCGCAATTTGGCTGCGGTAATTAGCAATTTGTACGTATAACTCCTGTTGTTGCGCGCGAACTTCCTTGAGTTGCGCGACAACTTCCGCAGCATTGGGTTCAATCTGCACGGCCATGCTATAAAATACGATCGCACCTTCGAGCTGCTTCTGTTTCGCTAAACTATTGCCTAAATTTATAAAAAAATCAGATCCATCTAACTCAATTTTTAGCAATTTATGGAAAAATTCCCCGCTACCAAGTGCCTCAATACCTTGACAGAAAGTTGCGATTGTGCTGTCTAACCCCGATTCACTGCGCTTCCGCAAAACATATCCCAACCTCTGATTAATTCCTCTCAAATTAGGTTCAAGTTGAATCGCGCGCAGGAAAGCAGCAACAGCTTCATCCCAGGATTTTTCGCAGGTTAAGGCAATTCCCAAATTGCAATAAAACCAAGGAATATCTGAATTTAGTTCGATCGCTTTGCGGTAGGAAATAACAGCTTCTTGCCACAGCTTTTTGTGAGCAAAAGCTTCTCCTAGATAATTATGCGCCCAATAGGAATTATTATTAATTGCCAGAGTCTGGCGGTAACATTGAATAGCTTCATCAAACTCACCTTTCTGCACAAAAACATTGCCCAAACCAAGGTAAGCACGAGCATAATTAGGATTGAGTTCAATGCTTTTGCGGTAACAGGCGATCGCCCGATCGCCTTCTCCTCGCTCTGCCCAAGTTTGACCCAAGCTGTGGTAAGATTCAAAAGAATCTGGATTGATGGCAATGGCTTGTCGGTAATTGGCGATCGCCTCATCCCACCGTTTCTGTGCGACCAGCATTTCGCCCATATTGTGATAAGCTGTTGCCAGTTGCGGGTCTAGTTCAATTGCCTGCGAATAACACTCAGTAGCGCGATCGAGCTTTCCCAATTCAACTAAACTATTTCCCAGAGTGACGTATTCCTCAGCCGTTGCCCAATTTGGCTCGATCTTGAAAGCTTGATACCAACAGTCTGCCGCCTGTGCTCGCCGATCCAACTGCATCCAAATTTTCGCCAACAGCCGATAAGCCGCGGCAAAATTCGGTGCTAGGGCGATCGCTTTTTCACAACTTGCGATCGCCTTTTCCCACTGTTTTCCTTGAGAATACAAACTGCCTAGATTAGCATACACTTCCGGCAAATTCGGATTGCGATCCAGTGCCGCTTCATACCACTGTTTAGCCTGCTCGACTTCACCTTGAACCTGCATTACCTTCCCAAGTGTCTGACAAGCCACCGCCAAATTCGGTTCAATTTTCAGCGCTGACTCGCAAGCAGCAACTGCCTCATTCAACCTTCCTTCAACCAAATAAACTTCTGCTTGCCGATTCAAATCAACCGCTGCTTTTTCCATCTTCTCAATCGAGGGCATAAATAAACTTACTCCAGACGCCAGCTAACGCAAACCAACTACTTCAACCATCCTTTTCAGCGAACTCAAGTTCACCAAAATATCCTCAGTCAGCGAATTTTGATACATTAACTGTCTAATAGGATAACATTCAAAAGCCTCACCAGCTAAAAAGTAATGTTCCAACTGCAAATATTGACTAATTCCCCAGTAATAATGACTGATATAATGAGGCGACACCAACTCAATTACTTTAGTTCCAGATTTACCAAAAATCGTATTTGTTAACCCGCTACCGTGGGCAGCAACTATCACCTCAGCATGGTAAAAATGAGCAATTTGCTCTGCCAAAGACATCGACTCAGGTAAAATAGAAACAAAGCCCGATCGTGCCAAAACCTCAACCACATCTTCCTCGTTCAAAACTCTGCGATATCTGGCTTTGCTGCGACTGATGTAAATGCGCTTTGGATAACTTGAACCAGGTATAATTCCCTTGAGAAACTCCCGCCTCAAAAAATCGATCGCCCATCCGGACGGCCAGCCCAAATATCCCGCAAAAGAAGGTACAATTAACTCTGTTGCTTGCAGGTGAGGAATGCGATCGCTCTCCAAGACCTTTTCCTCGGGAATTCCCAGAATCCGGAGACTTTCCCGCTGAAATTCATGCTGACAACTGTTCACCAAAAACCAATCAATTTCCGCCAAATCCCTACCGCTGCGCCGCAGCAATTCTATCCTCGGCAAAACGTCCACCATCCAGTGAAAATAAACATTTCCCGATAAACCAGAAAGCACCGCCACGCTGCCGTCTATCTGCTTTAAAGGTGGAAAGGATTCTAACTTAAAAACGCTGTGTTTTCTGATATCATGCTTCTCGCATCCCGGCAACAAACCCGGATAATCTCTCGACACATCAGCCAGCAAATAATTATCAGGAGTCATGACAGCAATCGCCTTGCAAATCAGCCAATAATTTTGCTGCGGCACAATCCAAACTCGCCCGTTGGGAATCTGTGCGACAAAAGTTTTTGGGGAATCCACAGGTATCGGCTGCGAGTTAGACAAACGGCAAACTCCCCAACCCAAATGCACCGGATCGAACCACTTAGAAATTCTGTGCAAACACAGCCCGCAAGTTAAACCGGCACAATCGGAATTTGCCAACTGCGAATTAACAGAAAATTTAGAAGTCTGAATATTTTCTACCCTGGCTTCTGTTGCAGATTCCCAAACAATTTCCACATAATTGCCAGCATCCAACTTAGCATTAACCAGCCAATCCCAACTCGATAAATAAATACCGCACGGACGTTCTAAAGAATTGCCTTCTGAAGATATAAAACTCTGTCTGCCCCACTGTTTTGGCTGTCCATACCCGTGCAATTGCAACTCTAAAACCTGTTGATAATAATCGATCGCCCGTTCCCAATGTCCTTGTTTCTCCAGCAGTTTCGCTAACTCAAAATAAACATGAGGTAAAGCTGGTTGAATTTTCAAAGCCATGCGGTAAACGACAATTGCCGGGCCGAATCGGTGCTGCTGGGCCAAGCAATTTCCCAGCCGCCAGTAAAGCTCTGCATTTTTGGGCTGAATTTGCAAAGCTTTTTGATAATAAGCAGCGGCTGATTCATATCCGCCATACTCTGTTAAAGCATTCCCCAAATGCAGGTAAATTTCTGCTAAATAATCGCATATTTCAGCAATTGGGAATTGGGCATCGGGAATTGGGAATTGGGCATCGGGAATTGGGAATTGGGCATCGGGAATTGGGAATTGAGCATCGGGAATTGGGAATTGGGCATCGGTAATAAATCTTCCTTCTTCCTTGTTCGCTTTTCCTTGTTCCTTGTTCCTTGTTCCTTCTTCCTTCTTGCTTCCAGTTAGCGCTTTCAGAAATCGATCGCACGCAGCGATCGCCCTTGACAACTCATCATCCTCTACAGTGGCAACTTGCCTCGTTTCTCCCAAACGGCAGTAAGCCTCAACAAATTCTGGCTTGAGAGCTACCGCCTGCTGAAAATAAGGCATGGCTTCGGCAATTTTGCCCAAAAACATCAAAGAAAATCCGGCGTCTGTATAGCCGGAAATATGTTGGGGATTGAGTTCGATTACCCGATCGAAACAAGCAACCGCCGCCAAATGTTCCCCCTGCAATTGCCAAGCTTTCCCTAGATTGTAGTGAGCCAAAACCATCTCCGGCGCTAGCTCGATCGCGCGACGGTAAGATGCGATCGCCTTTTCGGGACTTTTTTCGTGGAACACCTGGCCCAAATTATTGTGCGGCGTTGCCCACTCCGGCTTAATCTCGATCGCCCGCTGGTAAATCTCGATCGCCTCAGCAGGGCGATCTTCCTTCAGCAAAATCACGCCCAAATTGCTGTAAGCTTCTACATAATCGGGCCCGAGGGCGATCGCCTGACGGTAGCTATCAATTGCCGCTTCTAGCTGATTATTTTCATTTAAAACCACAGCCAGATTGAATACAGCAAGTAAATAATCGGGTTTTTGGGCGATCGCCTTTCGGTAACAGTCGATCGCCCCCAACAAATTACCCTGATTGTGAAAAACATTTCCCAAGTTATAATTTAACTCCGGCCAGTCTGGCTTCAACTCCAGAGCTTTGCCGTAGTGAAAAGCCGCCTCATCCAGCCAGCAATACTCACTGTAAAGTTGACCCAAGTAAGCATGGGCCAGCACAAACGTTGGCGAAATCTCCAAAGCTTGCACAAAAGCATCTCTTGCTGCCGTCGGATCTCCGCTCGCTTCGAGGATTTCGCCTAAAGTGGTGTAAGCTAGCGGCGAAAATGGCTGTAGTTCGATCGCCTGATGGCAAAAATCGATCGCCTGACTTAACTTTCCCTGCTTCAAATAAACTTGGGCTTGCCGGATGTATTCTTGAGTGGTCATTGCTTGCCGTGCAGTTGCGGTTGCTTTACCGCTTCAGGAAAACTTATAAATTCTGATTTGAAAGTTTGATATTTTCAGACTATCTATATTTTAGGCGATCGGGTTCACAATTTTTATTACCCGGAGATCCTCGTAAATCCCCCTTAAAAAGGGGGACTTTGATGAAGTTCTTGTCCCCCCCTTTTTTAAGGGGGGCTAGGCAGGGTGGTTTTATTGTCGGGAAAAGAAATCTGAAACTACCAAAATTATCGCTCAAAGATTGGCTCACGCTTGGGCGAAGGTACGTAGTTGCGCTTCAGCGCTCTTTATAAGATTAGGAAAGAGCGCCCAAGCGCAACTACGTACCTAATTTGTGTTACCACAATAAAACCACCCTGCTTTTTAAGGGGGAGTAGCGGGCAAGCTAAGGGGGGATCTGGCTTAACCCAAGGGTCTTGATTTATATTTTGTGCGATCGGGCAAAATATTAATTCGGTCGATCGGTGTTGGTCGATTTTTTTTAATGCCCTTGCTTCACTTGAGCCCTTGAATATTTCAACCTCACCCCGCTGTTGGCAGAATGAGGTTGAAATCCTTTCAAACTATCAGCTTTTGTGAGAACAGCCCCGGATAAAATCCGGTGTCGCCCCACAACCGCCAGTTGTTTTAGAACAGCTCGAAGTTGTTCGAGGTAATAGTCAGGCCAGGCTGCAACTGAGCAACCTGTAACACTCCGTTGCCACCGTTGAAGAACAACGCACCGTTTGTCGGGTCGTAGATCAACTTGTTACTGGTGGATCCTGGGCTGCTGGCGCTGAAACCAGAAACGACGACAAACTCGCTCGCCTCGAAGCTGCTGCCCAAACCAGCGAACACACCGCCCTGCTTCAAGCGAATCTTATCTTCACCCGGTGTAAAGTCAGTGATCGTGTCTATGCCGTCTAATGTGCCGGTAGCGGCGGAGGTGGCGAAGTAGAACGTGTCGCTGCCAGCACCGCCAGTCAGGACATCGCTGCCTCTGTCGCCAGAGATAAAGTCATTGCCAGCGCCACCATCGACAGTATCGCTGCCTTTACCGCCCCAGAGGGTATCGTTGCCATCGCCACCGCTGACAGTATCGCTGCCTTCGCCGCCGAACAGGGTATCGTTACCAGTTCCGCCGAGTACGAGATCGTTGCCTTTGTCTCCAGAAACCAAGTCATTGCCAGCACCGCCGTCGAGCTGGTCATTCCCTTTGCCGCCAAAGATTCTATCATCGCCGTCACCACCAGAGACAGCATCGTTGCCACTGCCTGAAACGAGGGCATCGTTACCGCTGCCGCCGCCGAGACTGTCATTGCCGCCACCGGAAAAAATGATGTCGTCCCCACCGTTACCGGCGATGACATCATCGCCCCCAAAGGTCAGGATGATATCGTTGAGATTGCCTGCACTTAATCTGTTTGCGCCTGTGGTGCCGACAACACTGGAGCCGCCAGCTCCTGGCAAAGAAACTGCTGGTTGTGTTGGATTAGTTACCTGTGTCATTTACACTCCTCCTAAAAGATGAATCACTTTTCTACAATACACTTTTCCCTCCAAAGGGATTCAATAAATCGAACCGGACATCGGTTGAGACCCTAATTGACCCGGCTGCTATAAGCTGTCATGTAATTTAATTTTTGACATACTCACCGCCCTAAAAGTGCGGTGATTCTTGACGCTTCATCGACTGATGCTGGTCGTAGTCTTACTCTGTCTCTGCGTCCGTTTAGAGTCTCCCAATGCCCTATGGCGACTTTTTACTCTGCTATCCTACGGTTGGAGCTAACCATTGCCCTTATAGCCGTCTCTAAGTTTGCCCGCATCGTAGCTGTTTCAACGCGTCTTGGGCCTAGAAATCTTTTGAGTGTTGTTATATTACAGGCTTTGCCAATAAAATTAGGAACAATTAAAACCGTCCTAAAAGGACGGGGCTTGTATCCCAAATTTTTGGTCAGCAGGGAGCCGGGAACCGCGAGTTGAATCTTGTATTCGTTGAGCAGCAAGTATCAGTTGTTTTCTGCCTTGGACTCTCGGCTCCATCACTCCCTCCTCTAGCACGAAAATATTCCACTTAAACGTTTGTGAGTCTACCATACGTACCTTGGGTGCGGCTACTTATTTTTTAAACTGTAGCCAGAAATACACATAGACCATTTGTTAACAAGTCTAGACATTTGCTTCTTACTTCATCGGGAGCATGGGAGCGGTTATCCCTCGGTAAGCTTTCACGATGAAAGCCAAGCGCGATAAATTAATTGCTCTCAAGATTGAGAAATTGCACCGCAGTCCTTGGCAACTGTCGATCGCCCGAAAGTTCGATCGCCCGCAATCGAGCTTAAACTGAGTTGCGATTTTTCAGTAGACTCTGAATCACGAGACTTTTAAGTTCCGCCCAGAGTTCCCGAAAAATAAAATTTGTTGAGCAGCACATTATTCCCTGGAAATTCAGCCCATCGGCGTGAACCCCCAGAGTTATGATTTGAGATTTTTATACTCTAAGATTATTTATATTTTGGCGATCGATTTGGCGATCGATTACTTAAGCACATAGCATCACTTTCTTAAGATTGAAGCCTTCAAAATTGTCAGACTGCCGCGTGAGAACAGCCCCGGAATCTGTCCGGTGCTGTTCTGGCAAGAGCTAGTTTTTCTAGAACAGCTCGAAGTTGTTCTTGCTGACAGCAGTGGAGCTAAGATTGAGCCCCGGTTGCAGTTGAGCCACAGTCTTCACTCCGCCGTTACCTGGATTGTAGTACAACAAACCGTTTTGCGGGTCGTAGACGATCTTGTTCAAAGTATTTGCTGGTGCGCTTCCGGGAGCAAAACCAGCAACCACGATAAAGTCGGTAGCATCGAAAGAGCCACCCAAACCAGAGAAAGCATTGCGATCGAAACTGAGTTTATCTTCACCGGGGTTAAAGTCGGTAATTGTGTCAATTCCATAATCGCCACCAACACCAGCAAAGTAGAACGTATCGCTACCGGCGCCGCCAGTCAGAAGGTCAGATCCTCTGTCGCCAGAGATAAAGTCATCCCCTCTCCCACCATCGACAGTATCGTTCCCTCGACCGCCGAACAAGCTGTCGTTGCCGTCACCGCCCAAGACGATATCATTGCCGTCACCGCCCAAAGCAGTATCGTTACCCGATCCGCCAAGTACCGTGTCATTGCCCCGATCTCCGGAGACGAAATCAGCACCATCACCGCCGTTGACGAGATCGAAACCTTTACCGCCGAAGAGTGTGTCGTTGCCGTTACCACCATCGACTACATCGTTGCCTGTACCAGCGTAGATAGTATCATTGTCGCTGCCACCACCCACACTATCATTGCCACCTCCTGAAAAAATCAGGTCATTCTCACTGCCACCAGCAATGATATCGTTGCCCCCAAAAGTTAGGATGATATCCTCTTCGATCGTTCCACGTATCCTGTTATCGCCTTGGGTGCCGATAATATCAAGTCCACCCCCACGATTTTCAACTGCCGATTGTGGCTGAGTTGGATTAGTTACCTGTGTCATTTACATTCCCCCCCTAAATTATTTTTTCTACTTGTTCCCTTCAACGGGATTTCATCAATTAAACGGGACATCGGTTGAGACCCAGATTGACCCGGCTGCTATAGGCTTTCATGTACCATTTTTAATGGGACTATGCTCTTTGATAGAACTTGCACGCCAGATGGCAAATAATGATCGATCGCACAAATTGCGATCGTCAGGATTGCGTAATAATTAACAGAGTGCCATTTCTTAGTACGCTTCAATCAACCTGACTGTTCAGTTAAAATATTAGTTCCCCAAAAAAACAAAAACACTAGATTTATCTCCAAAGCATTAAGCAGCAAGGTTTTAGAGGCCGAAATGAGTTATCCCCACAAGTTATCTGTGGGAATGGCCCGTGCATAAGATATTTTCTGTCATGGGAAGCACGTCAACGCAGCCTTCCACAACAAATCAATAGCAGCCCTTTGTAAAAGTGTCAGTGCTGCCTAAGTCTTAGGTAAGTTGGAATACAGCTATATTTAAAAAATTAATTTTATAAATTATAGTTTTCAGCAATTATTTATTGCTAATTGCTAATTCCGACGCGCTCGAACACAATAAATTAACAATTAGCAATTTCCCGAAAAAATCGTTGGCATTCATAGACAAGCTGTACTATTTACCCGCTCAGTGTGATTCTAAGTCTGCTGGTGACCCGTTGACATAGCTCTGGCTGTCGTAGCTGTAGATGTGAGCGTCAGTTTGGAAAAGATAATTGATTGAACTAGCTGCATAGTAGGTCAGCACTAGCAGCGACACTGCGTTAAGAATTCCATAAATTCGCTTCTCAGACATTTCGTTCATTTTCACTCCTAGGGTTTGTGCAAATAGTGAATTTTGATACTGTGACGGCACTTTTTTGGGGAAGTTCCCAAAAATGCAGCACCAGATCAAAATTCCATCGCTCGCCTTATAAACTCACTCGTTATTCCTCCCATAAAACAAGTCCTGCTTGAGACAAGCAAGAGTTTTGTTGGCTATTTCATATTGAAGTCTCTGCCTTTAATTGTGTATCTAACTGTGGTAAGAGTTTCGGACTTGTGGCGATCTCGAACTCTACAATTTTCTGTTGGAAAGCTGCTACAATCTGTCAATATCTAACATCAAAAGCTTACAGGGTAAAAAGTATAGCTTTTTATCAAAAACCAGCAATGATTTTCGCCAATTCGATTAATGGTACGCAGAAGCCGGAAATAATAAAAATCATTAAGTTGTCAGCCGAACGCTAAAATATGTCTGAAGTTATACTCTTGCCAGCAAGAGAACGTGTTAAATTTCCTGTTAAGTTTGAGCTTGGTGGAGGTGGCAAGATAATTTATGACTGAAAAAATTTTGCGGTCGCTGTCCAAAATCATCAATCCCAAATCGAAAATCGAAAATCCTCTCTTCCCCCGAATTTATCCGTGGGGTCGCCTCTAAAATCTAAAATCTAAAATCTAAAATCGATTGACTGAGTGGCAGCCTTAAATCACAATCTCACCAAATAACAGCAGGCATCAAAAGACAGAAGGCAGAATTTGATAGGGGTAAAAACATACTGTTTTAGGATTCAGTATTTTTATTATCTGATTCCACCTTCTAGATGCCACGTTTTGTAATAAAACAAGATGATTTACTCGATGGGAGGAGCGAGGAATGATGATTCAGGCAAGATGACTAACTATGTTTGAGTCAGTTACTTCCACAATTTACTATAATTTTTGCTCTGCTTTAGCTTCTTGTTCAACCGACTTTCTGCTACTAATTTGAAACAGGGATAAGGGTAGAACAATAGGCCAAACCAGGGGGCCGAGTAGTAAGGCCACCCAAGAGAGCAAGTCTTTTTTGGATGTTGAAGTATCGTTCCAAAAAACAATGAACCAAACCACAAAAACGATTAAGGAAACCGAAAAGTAGCCAATAATGAGCATTCTTTTACCTGCCTGCCTATAGATGGGGTCGAAGTATTGATAATTTATTGTATCTCAGGCTGCGGCTCGCCGATCGCAACTGGAGGCCTTGGTGAGGAGTGTTGAAAACGAACAGTTTTACCAGTCTGGGAGTCCACAGCCTAGGATGTCGGAGGCACACCGACGAAACCACCAACAATCGCGCTCAAAGTCTTGCCATCAGGAGTTTTTGAGGTTTCGTCTAACCTGGAGGCTACCGCCACAATCACAGCCAATGCGATCGAGGTCTCTCCTTTTAAGTGATTTGACTCACGTACACTTAGAGATTTAGATCACAAGCAGATCTCAGAAAGATCACAGAGCTTACCCGACGGCCATCACCCTACTCTGTTCTCAAATGCTGGATATTAGAATAGCCGAGTTCAACGAGATTTCATGCAAACTCTGACTTTAAAATCCGATCGCACGATCGCTGAACTATTTTATCAAGTCACGCATTCGGGCAATCTGAGTCGTACCGAAAGTCACGGACTGCGTACACTTTGTGAAAGCGCTCTGTGCGAAGACGATCGAGATGCAGTCAACCGCCTACTTCACGCTATCCGCCGCGGATGGGTCAGAATTTCCGATTAGTACCCTCAGACAGTAAGTTTAGATTGGTAGTTCTACTCTGTCTGGTGTAAAGCTTTGCCCGCAAGTAAGATTTCCGTGAGTAGGTCTCTCCATTAACCCTCTCAAAAATATTTTTTGTTGCGATCGTGGCGATCGCACCCGGTTTCTTGAAGATGCCGGGATTTTTGATGCAAAACCGTTAACAGTCCTTAGTGCTGTCCCCGCACGCGGACAGTAGTCAGTAGTCAGCAGCGGGCACTCATTAAGTATATCTACGGAAAAAAAAACTACACAAAGATACCCAGTAAATGCAAGCAAAGTGGGTTTCCCAACACCGTAAAAGTTTTACGTTTAATATCGGTTGATTTAGTTAGGAGTAATTACTTAGTAGTCATCGCAAAAAAAAGGCAGTACATTGTAGGTGTTTTTCAGCGTCAAGATCGCTCATATACAAAAGAGTAAATGAGTGTTCTCACCCCTCAACGCATCTATGTTTATTGGTAAGGACATACTTAGTGATTTGTTAAATTAATATTAATTTGTTTGTCAGCAGCTTTTAACAAAAAACACAGATTTTGGAGTTACTAAAAAGGAGGAATCGGGACGGGGTTTGTGTTTCGAGATGCTCTCTCGATCGAGGAAACATCCGCTCCCCAAGTCCGATTGACACAAATCACCAATCAAGACAGAATCGATCACATTTACTGGCGTATTTGAATCACATAAATATTTGGAAAATCAGTCAATAATGTCAAAAGTGATTTCAAAAAAAACCAATGATGACCCAAACGTTTTTACCTCAATTTACGATTGCAGAGCTAGTGTTTCAGGTATATCACTCCGGTCTGCTGACTCCCACTCACCGACAACAGCTCAAGAGTGCGCTATTAAATGACTGTCTTACCGAAGAAGATCAAACAGCCATCAACCGCTTGCTCCACGCGGTTCGCCGGGGCTGGCTGAAAGTTGTAGATTAAACTGTTACCCAAAATTTTGCCACTTCTCTTTAAATGCACTGTCAATCAATTTGAGATTTGAGATTTGAGATTTGAGATTTGAGATTTGAGATTGTCTCAACAGATAAATCTGGAGATTGAACTTTGATCTAAAATTTTTGACTCTCCACTAGGCGAGTCTCGGAGGCCTGTCTCCGTTTTTGGGCGGGGTAACCTGAAGATCGAATTAAATCCCCTCAATAAAATCTGGAATTAAGCTAAATGTAGGGTGCGCCACCAGCACCCTGCGGTTTTAAATTCTGTGTTGCAAGCTTATTTACTCCGAGATTGTGCCGTCAGGCATCATAGCTTCTCTCAGATTCGCCTCCTTCCAATTTGTCCCGCGCAAAGAAGCTTGATGCAAGTTTGCTCCCCTGAAATTTGCTCCCTTAAGGGAAACTCCGCTCAAATCTGCTAGATGCAGATTTGCACAAATCAGGTTAGCTCCGCTCAAATCTGCTCCCTTCAAATTAGCTTTTTCGAGATTTGCTTCTGTCAAATTAGCCCAACTCAAATTTGCTTGAGTGAGATTAGCATGGCTGAGATCGGCTTGTGTTAAGTTGGCGTCAGTTAAATTTGCTTGAGTCAGGTTGATTCCGCAAAGTTTTACTTCTGTCAAATTGGCACCTTGCAAGTTAGCGTTAACTGCATAAACTTGAATCAAAATTGCCCGTTGAAGGTTGGCATCTCTGATGTCTGCACCCCTCAGACTCGCCCCCGTTAAATCTGCCCCGCTGAGTACGGCACTCCGCAAGATAGCTCCGCTCAAGTTCGCTCCCACTGCATTGCATTCGCCAAAATTAGCCGACTTGACATCCACCCCGGCGTAAACGCACGGGGATTCCTAAGACTCACGACTTAGGTTTCTGCTTCCGTCCACTAGGGGTTTTCGCACCTGCCTTAACAGATTTACTCTGTTCGGGTCTTACAGTCGCTCCACAGACTGACACGGCAAGCCCTGCCGCCAAAATGTTATGAGCTGCATTGATATCTCGGTCATGGTGAGTACCGCACTGAGGGCAATCCCATTCCCGGATATTCAACGGCATCTTTTCAACGATGTGACCGCAATTGCCACATCGTTTAGAACTCGGAAACCAGCGATCGATCTTAATTAAAGTGCGACCGTACCAATCGCACTTGTAGTCAAGTTGTCTGACCAATTCCCCCCAACTTGCATCACTTATAGAAGCAGCAAGTTTCCGATTTTTAACCATATTTTTCACAGCTAAATCTTCTACGGCGATGGTTTGGTTTTCACGCACCAACCGCGTTGTTAACTTGTGAAGATTATCTTTCCTTGCATCAGTGATTTCTTGATGCACTTTCGCTACTTTAAGCCGTGCCTTTTGACGGTTGTTTGACCCTTTTTGCTTGCGACTTAAAGATTTCTGCGCTCTTCTAAGCTTGTGATACTTGGCCTTGAATCCTTTGGGATTGGCAATCTTTTCGCCGTTGCTCAGTGCAAGCAAGCTTGTGATTCCTAAATCGATGCCGACTTGACTGTCTGTTTTAGGTAGTGCTTCAATTTCAACATCTACCAACAGAGAAACTGACCACCTACCTGATGGTGCAAGCTTCACGCTTAAGGTTGATGGTGTTGCACCATCAGGTAGTGTCCGGCTCCAGCGAATCGGTAACGCTTGGGTATTTTTTGCTAGGTAAACTTGTCCATCTCTGAACTTAAATGCTGACGAAAGTAAATTCTGCACTACCACCATTGCGTTTCTTTTTGAAGTTGGGGTATTTCGCCCGCCCGTCAAAAAAGTTAGTATAAGCTGTTTGTAAATGTCTCAAACACTGCTGCAATGGCACACAGCTAACGTCATTGAGGAAATCTAATTCCTCAGTTTTTTTCCAATCTGTCAGCATACTAGAAGTTTCAGCATACGCTACCCGTTTTTGGTCTTTGTACCAAGCTTCAGTCCTCGCTGCCAAAGCGCGGTTGTAGACCAAACGGATACAGCCCAAAGTACGTCGCAACAAACTTTCTTGTTCCGGCGTTGGGTAGAATCGATAGCTGAAGGCTTTTAGTGTCATGCTTACCTTGAGTGCGCTATTTTCACATACTAGCACGTCTTATGTGAAATAATAAGTCTTAACAAAAATTTAAGTAAAGCCGTCCTATAAGGCGATGCACTGAGCGTAGCCGAAGTGACGGGGTTTCTAACCCAATTTTATGATGAACGACCTTTACATTTCTTGGTCTGAGTACCACCGAAAAATTGAGGATTTGGCTGTAAAAATTGATGAATCTCAATGGAAATTCGATCGCATTGTCTGTTTGGCGAGGGGAGGGCTGCGCGTCGGCGATACTCTGTCGCGGATTTTCGACAAACCTCTGGCGATTTTAGCGGCCTCGTCCTATGGTGGGGCGGAGGGAAAAGTCCGGCGGGCGATCGAGTTTGCGCGGGATTTGACAATGGTGGGCGATAATTTGGGCAGCCACATTCTGCTAGTTGACGATTTGGTGGATTCGGGAATTAGTTTAGAGCAAGCTATTGTTTGGCTGAAGAGTCGTTACGGCGAGGATATTCAGGAAATTCGGACTGCTGTGCTTTGGTACAAGGCTTGCTCTGTTGCAGTGCCCGATTATTATGTAGATTATTTGGCTGACAATCCTTGGATTCATCAACCTTTTGAAATGTACGAAAAGATGAGTGCGGCTGATTTGGCGGCGAAAGCGGGGAGTTACTGAAATCCGCCCCTAGGCGTGTTTTGTTTGAAGTTGCTCTTTTACCCAAGCTCGAAATGCTCTGATTGTTGGGCTTCTTCCTTGGGTGTTGCTGCGATCGACATATTGGGGAATTATATCAATAATGGGAAAATATAAGACGGCGGTTGAAACCGCGTCTACAAAAACGAATTCCGCCTCCGCGGAATGAAGAAATAAATGAAGAAAATCGCGTAATTTTCACCATCTTATCTTCAACCCGCGCACCATCCGGGTTTTGTTTGTATAGACGCGGTTTCAACCGCTCCATCTAAGAATCAGCGAACCGAAAGAATACGATCGCCCAATTCCATGCTTTTTGTCAAAACTTCCTGCCGCGCCCACCGATCCGCAGCCAAAATATCATCTAAAGCCGGACTTTCACAGTTATCAGCTTGATGTTTGTCGCACACCTTTTCAATCAACTTCGGAATATCCAAAAATGTAATCTTTTCCTCCAAAAATAGCGCTACGGCCTGTTCGTTTGCCGCATTCAGCACCGCCGGCATCGAACCACCGGCACGTCCCGCCGCATAGGCTAACTGCATACAAGGATACTTTTCGTGATCTGGTTCTCGGAAAGTTAAATCACCGGATTTTACTAAATCTAGCTGCGGCCAATCTGTCTGAATTCTTTCCGGCCAAGACAAAGCGTAAAGTAGGGGCAAACGCATATCCGGCCAGCCCAATTGTGCCAAAACCGATGTATCTTGTAGCTCAATTAACGAGTGAATGATACTCTGGGGATGGATGACAATATCAATGTCATCATAATCCATGCCGAACAGGTAATGAGCCTCAATTACTTCTAATCCTTTATTCATCAAAGTAGCAGAATCAATGGTGATTTTCTGCCCCATCGACCAATTCGGATGTTTCAAGGCATCGGCGACTGTTACTTGTGCTAATTTGTCGATCGGCAAATCTCGAAAAGAACCGCCCGAAGCTGTGAGAATAATTCGGCGCAACCCTCCCGCCGGTATGCCTTGGAGGCATTGAAAAATTGCCGAATGTTCCGAGTCTGCCGGCAATATTTTAACCCCGTATTTTTCGATCAGGGGGTTGACAACGGGGCCGCCGGCGATTAATGTTTCTTTATTGGCTAAGGCGATATCTTTGCCTGCTTTGATAGCGGCAATTGTTGGCAGCAAACCGGCACAGCCAACTATGCCGGTGACGACGGCTTCAGCATCGCCATATTTGGCAACTTCGACAACGCCTGACTCGCCAGCAAGTAAAATAGGTTGAGGGTCGAGATCTGCGATCGCGCTTTGCAATTCCTCTAATTTATCTTCGTCGCAAATCGCGACAATTTCTGGTTTAAACTGGCGAATTTGTTGTGCGAGTAACGTTACATTTCGTCCGGCGGTTAACCCGACAATCCGAAATTGTTCCGGGTATTGAGCTACAATATCCAGAGTCTGAGTGCCGATGGAGCCTGTGGAGCCGAGAAGAGTTATTGCTTTCACAATTTTTTAAGGTTTTGTGGATTATTCTAATATTACGATTACCGGAACTAAAATTAGCGGTTAACTATGCCGCAATACGGTTCAATTAAGACAGATCCCCCCTAACCCCCCTTAAAAAAGGGGAGTAGGGGGTGGGACAAGAATGCTCTCAAAGTCAACCCCTACTCCCCTTCTTAAGGGGGATTTAGGGGGATCTCCGGCGCATAAATAGTTTTAAGTGAACCGTATTGAACTATGGCGTGGTAAGCATATTTGAAGGAATCATATTTTGAGTCGTCAGTTAGTGCCAGATTTCATGGAAAATGGGGAAAATTTTGCTGATGACCATGAGGATATCGGCGTTGGAATCGGGGAAAATATAGAAGAAGGTCGATCGCGCTTACCGTCGAGTTTGGTTTGGGCGATCGCCATTGCTGCTACAATTTTCTTTGCCTGTAGCAGTTTGCGGCACGCTTTATTCCAATCCACAGCCTTCGATTTGGGAATTTTTGACCAAGCAATTTACTTGCTGAGTCAAAACCAAACGCCGTTTTCTTCCTTGATGGGGATTCATATTTTGGGAGATCACGCAGCGGTAATCTATTATCCGCTGGCTTTGTTGTACAAAATTTACCCGGATGTGCATTGGCTGCTGTTGGTACAAGCAGTTGCTTTATCGCTGGGAGCCTGGCCTAGCTGGAGTTTAGCGCGTTTGGCGGGTTTAAATCAAGAAGAGTCTCGTGCGATCGCCCTAATTTATTTGCTCTATCCGGTGGTATTCAACATCAACTTATTTGATTTTCACCCGGAAGTAATCGCTTTACCCGCACTGTTAGCAGCAATTTTAGCAGCGCGCTTAAATAAACTGGTGTGGTTTTGTACCGCAATTCTGCTGGTGTTAAGTTGCAAGGCAGTTTTGTCTATAACCGTTGCTGCTATTGGCTTATGGCTGTTTGTTTGCGATAAAAAGCAACGATTTGGGGCGATCGCACTTTTACTCGGTGTAGCATGGTTTTTGATAGCTTCCCAAAAAATCATCCCCTACTTTAGCGGTAGCGAAGTCGCCGGAGTCGGGCGTTACAGCTATTTAGGCAAATCAGTCCTAGAAATCATCATCAACCTCATATTAAAACCACAGCTAGTATTAGGAAAAATCCTTTCCTTCGACACATTCAAATACTTATTTGTCCTCACCTTACCCGTAATTTGGCTGTTGCTGCCATTCTCCCGCAAAAGCAACCTCAAATATTTAACATCCCTAATTCCAGCCATCCCTACATTAATTATCAATATCCTCTCCGATTTACCATTTCAACGCAGTTTAGCTTATCAATATTCAGTGCCAATTGTCCCATTTTTAATCTTAGCAATTATCGCCAAAGAACAAGCAATAAAAAATACAAACATACTCAATCAACCGTTATCTAGCGCACCAAATACCGCAAAGCTACAATTTAAAAACATCCAAATTCGGCAACTTTGGCTGGGAATGCAATTACCCAAAGCAATGATAATTTGGTCATTAATAATATTCCTATTGCTGGGAGAATCCAAAGACTTTATTCTGTACGCAAATAGACTAGATACCTGGCAAGCCACACGAGAAGCAATCGCCAAAGTTCAACCCCAAAGCAGTATTTTAACAGATAATAGACTTGCTCCTCACTTTGCCCATCGCCCCACAGTCAAATTACTTTCACAAATTTCACCCCAAACAAATTTAGCTGAATTTAAATACATATTATTAAATCTCCGCCATCCCTGGCCAGATACTGAAAAAATTGGTAACACCTTAGCAAATCAACTTAAAAACGATCGCGCTTTTCAATTAACTTATCAAAAAAACGAAGTTCTACTATTTAAACGCATCGCCGATTAAACCAAGAAAATGCTAACCTTACAATCCCCAAAATCCCATCCAGTATTGTTAATGATTGTCGTAACAACGATAATTTTATTTGTAGCCAGCAGCGCCCGCCACGCTTTATTTCATTCCACTGCATACGACTTAGCCATTTTTGACCAAGCAATTTACTTAATCTCCCAAAATCAAACACCATTTTCCTCATTAATGGAAATCAATATTTTAGGAGATCATGCTGCCTTTATCTTCTATCCCCTAGCCTTACTCTACAAAATATATCCCGATGTTCACTGGCTGTTATTCGTGCAAGCTTTTGCCCTAGCCTTAGGTGCTTGGCCTAGTTGGAGTTTAGCACGTCAAGCGGGATTAACTGAACCAAAGGCGATCGCCATTTCAGCCATGTATCTGCTATATCCCGCAGTATTTAACGTCAATCTCTTCGACTTCCACCCCGAAGTCATAGCAATGTCCGCCATTTTAGCAGCAATCCTAGCCGCCAGACTGAATAAAACATTGTGGTTTTGTGCAGCCATCCTCTTAATCTTAAGCTGCAAAGCCGTGCTATCTTTGACAGTCTTGATGATGGGAGTTTGGTTATTCTTCTTTGAGAAAACCCGCAAGTGCGGACTCATTGCTATATTTCTCGGTGCAGCCTGGTTTTTGATAGCTACTCAAGCAATCGTACCATATTTCAATCAAGGCAAACAACACGCAGGTGTCGGGCGATATCAATATTTAGGAAACTCAGTTTTGGAAATTGCGATTAATTTAATCTTGAAACCAAATCTCATTTTAGGCCGTTTGTTTTCGACTGATACTTTCGGATATTTGATTTTGTTGTTTTTCCCTGTAATTTGGTGGCTTTCCCCGCGCCACCTGTCACCATTAATAGGTGCTTTTCCCATGCTAGTGATGAATATTCTTTCGGATATTGACGCCCAGCGAGATTTGATTCACCAGTATTCAGTACCGATATTTCCTTTTGTATTAACCGTGGTAATCTCTACCATAGCAGACAGACAGCAAAGAGGCAATAATTTTTGGAAAAATGCCGGAAATTATCTATGGAATCACCGCAATTTGATGCCGCGAATTTGGAAGCCAGTCTCGAAACGTATTTCGATTAAATCTGTCAAACATATCTGGATGCGCCGCCTGTGGATTCACCGCAGTTGGAGGTGGGGAAAATTGCTATTTGCTAATGTGTCTAAATTGTTAATTTTGTGGTCGTTTTTGAGTTTCTTAATTTTAGCAAAGTATGGATATTTTGGGACAATTTATTTAGAGTCTCTCGATACTTGGCAAGCGACGCGGCAGGCAATTAATAGAGTGCAAACTCAAGGCAATGTCTTAACGGATAATTCCCTAGCAACTCATCTCGCTCATCGTGCAACAATTAAATTGTTGCATCAAGTTGCCAACGGACAAAGTTTGAATGAATTTGAGTATGTGCTATTAAATATGCGCCATCCTTGGCACGATACTGCGGATACTGCTGCGAGTGTCGTGACTCAACTGAAACAATCTCCTGCATTTAAAATTAGCTTTCAGCAAGATGATGTTTTTTTGTTTCAGAAAATCAGCAATTAGTAGACTTATTGCAATTATTCATTGATAAACCAACCGCAGATTTAAGGCAAATGCAACACAGACAGACGCAGATAATTTTAAGATAATTTGGGAATGAATACAATATGAACAATTTTAAGCTAAAATATCATCCAGTAAGTTGGCAAATCGCCCTTTTCGCCCTAATATTTTTTCTATGCAGCAGTGTACGCCACGCCCTGCTTGAATCCAACGCCTTTGAGCTCGGAATTTACGATCAAGTAGCGTATCTCATCAGTCAAGGAGAAACGCCGTTTTCCTCATTTCTGGAAATTCACCACCTGGGAAATCACGCCGCTGGGGTGATGTATCCCGTGGCTTTGCTGTACAAAATATATCCCGATGTTCATTGGCTGTTGTTAGTGCAAGCAGTCGCCCTGACATCGGGGGCTTTGCCAGTTTGGGGTTTGGCCATTCAAGCTGGGTTAAAGAATAGTATAGCTTGGGCGATCGCCTGTATCTACCTTTTCTACCCCTTAGTCTTCAATGTCAACCTCTTCGACTTCCACCCCGAAGTCATTGCTTTACCCGCACTGCTAGCAGCAATCCTCGCCGCGCGACTCAATAAAACTCTGTGGTTTTGTGCTGCCATCGTCTTAGTTTTGAGCTGCAAAGCCGTGTTATCTTTAACTGTAGCTGCGATGGGATTGTGGCTCTTATGTTTTGACAAAAAACGCAATTGCGGGCTGATAGCTCTATTTCTTGGCGTAGGTTGGTTTCTGGTAGTTACTCAGGGAATTATACCATATTTCAATCAGGGAAGAGAACACGCGGGAATCGGGCGATATCAATATTTGGGAAACTCGGTTTTAGAAATAGCTGTTAATTTAATCTTGAAACCAAATCTAATTTTAGGGCGTTTGTTTTCTGCTGACACTTTTGAATATTTAGCCTTATTAATATTACCTGTAATTTGGTGGATTTCGCCACGGCATCTGACACCTTTAATTAGCGCTGTACCAATGTTGGCGATGAATATTCTTTCGGATATCCCCGCTCAACGAGACTTGATTCATCAATATTCTATTCCGATATTGCCGTTTTTGTTGGTTGCGGTAATTTCTAGTTTAGCAGATAGGAATCAGCACCAGGGAAATACAATCTTTGATAAATTGCCAATTCCTAAATATCAATTACCGAGAGTTATTGTAATTTGGTCGTTAATTGGTTTCTTAGCTTTAGCGAAATACGGCTATTTTTGGACTATTTATGTAGATTCCCTCGATACCTTGTCGGCTAGCAGAGAAGCGATCGCCCTTGTCAACACAAAAGGCAGTGTTTTAACCACTTCTCACATGGCTCCGCACTTAACGCACCGCCCTGTAGTACGCTTAACTCAGGCTCAGACGCCTCCTGGAAATCTCGCAGAGTTTGAGTATGTCTTGCTAAATCTGAGGTATCCTGGCTGGATGAGCGATCGAGCTTTTGTGCAAAACCTCATAACTCAACTCGCCAACCATCCCCAATTTACACTCAAATATCAGCGGGATGACATTTATCTATTTGTCCAAAACGCTAATAAATGATTTTATATCATCTCATATCGAGCGACATAATATTTTACCTGGTCAAATTGACGCTTAATAGCTGGTAAAAGTATAGTCATCTATTACATGACATGGGAGGCTTCAATTCCCTCCCCTTTCACTTTTACTTCGAGCGGATTAACCCGCCTCGGCTGAGCTACGCAGCTCTCTATCCCATCGCCAAAGGCATTTGGGATTGCTTTTCTCAAAATATTATAAGATCCATTAACATCAGCATTAATCAATCGACCGTCTGATGTTTTGTACAATCCTCTCTTAATTCGCTTTCCACTAAATTTGGCATCCTGGGCGCCAATATTCCCATAGACAGGAATTGGATCTAAATTTAAAAAATTCGATTTGGAAGTATAGGATTCTTCTTGTTCTATCACTTTTATTCCCATCAATTCAGCTTTGTATTTCAACATTTCAATTAGTCGAGCATGAGGAATGCTGACAAAGTTTTGATTTGTTTTCTTGCCTAAATTGATCTCATTTTTCCATTGTACGTTTTTGCCAATTACTAGC
>NZ_JAEQDE010000119.1:0-20250 GCF_020737865.1 Microcoleus sp. PH2017_35_SFW_U_B | reverse complement strand
TTTGACTGAAACAAATAAAGCATTTGAACTTTATTATATGCTAAGATTCTTTTTTGTTGTTTCCGAATCTCTAGCAATACCTCTACAGATTCGGTAATCGTTATATGAGGACGACCAGACATTTTAATGTTCTCCTTTACTTTTGAGATAAGTCTAGCATAACTTTAGAAAAATGGTATTACAGAACCATTTGCATAAAACTTTCCTTGTTTCTTTAGATTCGCTTTGCTTGTCGGTACGATCGACTGATTGTCGGTACGATCGACTGATTGTCGGCTCGATCGACTGATTGTCGGTACGATCGCCTGATGATCGGTACGATCGCCTGATGATCGGTATGATCGTCGACTGAAAGTCTGTACGATCGCCTGATTATCGGTATGATTGAATCAATGACGTGGCGATCGACTGACTGACTCTTTTAAGATACAAGGGGCGGGTTCACCCAAATTTATATCATCAATTCCCAGAACTAAAAAACCCGTCCCCACCCATCGCAGATACTCAAAAACTTGTTCCGCAATCAGGGTTAATTGGTTTGGTGGGGGCGGGTTTATTAATATTTTGGATGTGAACCAAAGATTGTTGGTGAACCCGCCCCTACGAGATTTGGTAATACAAGGATAGCTCAAAAATACCAAGATTAGTTAAGTATTAACAGGTAAGCGGATGGTAAAAGTAGAACCAACACCGACTTGACTGTTTACTGAAATATTGCCACCCATCATGAGGCAAAAACGCTGGCTGATTGCTAGTCCCAAACCAGTGCCGCCGTATTTGCGCGTGGTAGAAGCGTCTGCTTGGATAAAGGGTTGGAAAATGTTCTGCAATTCCTCGGGATTCATGCCAATTCCTGTATCTGTACAATTAACTACTAAAAATTCTTTACTGGGATTTGAGGATGGAGAATTTACCGCAGGTTCCGAACTGTTTTGTGGTGTCGCTTCGCTGCTGTAGCCGGCGATTTGTTCTCGGCTGGCGCTGAGGGTAATTGTACCATTGTGAGTGAATTTGGCGGCATTGCTTAGCAAATTCAATAAAATCTGCCTCAGTTTGGTAATGTCACCGTGCATAGTGCCGATATTGCCTATTTGCTGTAAGTTTAAAGTGTTATGATTTTTCTCAATTAGTGGCGCGGCGGTGTCGGCGACTTCTTCAATTAAGGTGGCGATGTCGAAGGTTTCTAAGTAGAGATCCATGCGACCGGCTTCGATTTTAGAAATGTCGAGAATGTCGTTTATTAGCGATAGCAAGTGTCGGCCGGATGTGCGGATTTTGTCTAAGTCTGGGGTGAGTTCATTGTAGCCGGATTCTTCGGTTTCTTCTTGGAGCATTTCGCTGTAGCCGATGATGGCATTGAGGGGCGTCCGCAGTTCGTGGCTCATGTTTGCTAAAAATGCGCTTTTTGCGGTGGAGGCTGCTTCGGCTGCTTCTAGGGCGAGTTGCAAGGCGGATTCAAAGACTTTACGATCGCTAATATCCTCGACACTACCTTCATAGTAGATTACCTCACCGCGCGTGTCGCACACTGCACGGGCGCTTTCGGAAATCCAAATTATGCTGCCGTCAACGCGGTAAACTTCTGACTCAAACCCCGAAATTTGTCCAGATTCTTTCATCACTCGCATAAACTTCTCGCGTTGTTGAGGATTGACGTAAGTTTGCTGTCTGATGTTGGTGAGATTTGATGTCAATTCTTCGGGAGTGGCGTAGCCGTAGATGCGGGCTAAGGATGGATTTACGCTCAAGAAGCGACCTTCGGGGGTGGTTTGAAAAATGCCTTCGACTGCGTTTTCAAAGATGCTGCGGTATTTTTGTTCTGCTTGACGCAGGGCGTTTTGTGTCCGATCGCGATCGCTGGCTTCGATCGCCAATGATACCAAATCTGCGAGGGAAGCAGCAAAATTTTGTTCTTCTACTGTCCAGTGGCGAGCACTTCCCACCTGTTCGATACAGAGGACTCCAACTGTATGTCCTCCCAATCGCACCGGCGCATCCAATGTGGATGTGGTGCCGCCTTCTGCAAAGTAAGATGATACCAATTCTCTGGTTCTGATATCTGAGAGAGCGTCGTCGGCTGCGATCGTCCGGTCTTCTTCCAAAGCTTTAAAATAAGCTGGATAGTCTGGTGCTGCGAGTTCGGCACCTTGGGAATGCTCGCCGTTGCTGCGGTGAAATTGGTCTAGACATTGCAATTTAGATCGGCTTTCATCGTACAACCACGCTCCGGCTGCTTCTGCGTCTAGGGTATGAGCCGCCGCTTCGGTGATTTCTCTTAAAGCTACTTGCAAATCGCCTCGATATAGCGCTTTATTTCTTGCCAATTCTAGCAAAACCGTATTTTGTTTGAGCAATTGTTTTTGCCTCATCCGCCGCACTGATTCGGCTCGCTTCTGTTCGGTAATGTCGCGAGCCACCCAAATTACGGATTCTTCTGAAAGCGGCGAAATGCTGGCGGCAAAACAAATTTCGCGGTCGTTAATGGTTAAATCGTACTCGATGCTAACTGTTTGCTGACTATCTAAGGCTGCTCGAATGTGGTTGAGAAAATTGTCTGCTGTAGCTTGCGGGAACAGCTCTCCGATAGTTTTACCAACTAATTCTGCTGCTGGTTTGTAGAGCAGCGACATATTTGTGGGCGCGATTTTCAAATAGCGACCGGTGGCATCCACAACTACAATTAATTCGTTCATGGCTGCAAACAAAGCCCGCAATTCTGCTTCGGTGGCTTCGAGTTCGGCAGTCCGCTCTGCTACTCGCTGTTCTAAACTGGAGTTGGTTCGTTCTAGGGCTACAAAAGACGATCGCAATTGTCTGGCCATCTGGTTGAAAGACTGAGCCAGGACGCCGAGTTCATTGACGCCTTTGACTTCGACTTCGCCGTCTAATTCGGCGGAGGTGAAGTCGGCAGCTTCGGACATTTTTGTTAAAGCTTTGGAAGCTTCCAGCAATCGGGTAATTGGTGTGACAACCCAGCGAGATGTGAAAATTCCCAGGACGATCGCCAGTATGAAGGCAAAAAAGCACAATAAAATAGTTGTGCGAGTGTTGGCGTTAATTTGCTCCATAAAGTCTGCTTCCGGGATTGCTACGACAATCAGCCAATCGAGACCGCGGCCGTCTCGCAGGGGAGCGACCGTAATGAATTGACGTTTGCCTTTTATATCGAAGCTAAACTGTCCTTGGCTGTCAATTTCTTCAAAACTGCCAAATCGTGTTTGCAAGTATGTGGAAGCCGATCGAATTAGCAAATTTTTGCTCTGTGTTGCCAACAGCCGTTTTTGTCCTTTGTTGTCAGTGATAAACGGCAATTCATCTGTGGAACTGGCGACTATTTCCCCGCTGCGCTCGATCGCAAAAACTTCTCCTGACGGGCTAATTTTGATACTTTTGAGAAAATCGCTGATTTGAGAAAGAGTCAGGTCAATTGCCAATACCCCCCGCAGTTTTCCTGTTTCAGTGTAAATAGGCATCACCGGCGTAATGCCGAGAACTGGCGAGGCAGTGAAGACGTAGATCGGAGACCAGGTGGCTTTTTCTGCCTGTTTGGCAGCTTGATACCACGGTCTAGTACGGGGGTCGTAGGGGGCGGTTTTGATTAGCTCAGTGCGGTTTCCTTTGCTGTCGAGGCGATAAATTTGGCGGTTGGGAGCAGTTGATTCGTCTCTGATGTATACTAATTCATCTGCTTCGCGTTTGAGCAAGAGGAATTTGCCCTGTTCGTCGCCGTAGTAGATGGTTGTAGTGCGATCGCTCAGCTTGGTCTGATTCCAAAAAAAGCGCTCTAAGTTGGGGAAGTCATCAGGGTCTAGGTTTCCAGAGGCGATCGCAGCATTATTCATTTGCAGGAACAGGTGAGACACCTCTCCAAAACTGCGGAAATTTTCTTTAGTCCTCGCTGCGACTTCCAAGCTCAACCTGGTAGCAAGGTCATTGACGGCTTTCTGGCCGTTGCGAAAAGACAGCCATCCAGTGACGCCGACTGCTACGGAGATTTGCACCACCAGCGGCATCAACAAGACGAGGCTCAGTGACATCTTGGGCGAGCTTTTCATCAGACGACGGCTCAGAGTTTTCAATAACATCAATATTATTCTGACACCTACGAGGTTTGCGTATCGTTTGTCGTTTCCAAGATGCCCTAGATAGTATAAGTTATAGCCTTTCTCAAAAAGGTGAGGTATGACTGACAGGTTATATAACCACTGAAACCAAGAGGGCTGAAGCCCAACAACGTACCTCATCTTTGTGAGAACCGCTATACAAAGTCCCACAGCAATATTGAATTGGGGTAGCCGCCCGGTCAAAACTTCGCTGAGGTTTCAAGCACTACTGTAAAAAAATTGTAATATTAATCATGGTACTACTTTCCTGAATCTGGCGATCGCGATCGAGAACTCCAAGGGAGCATCTCTGTTTTGCATTTAATAGTGCTGTCGGGAGCTCGCGTATCGTATAATACGCGAGCTATACGAGTTCGCACTATAAAAAAATTCTTTTTACAAAAATGAGATGCTCCCGAACTCCAGCCCCAAAACTCATGCCAGGTCAAAAAGCATACAACTCCTCAATCGATCGGTCATTCCCAATTCTAAAATCTTTAACCTAAAATCGGATCGCTTTCTCCGAGTGCAGGTTGCCTGCCTTACCGCTGGTTAATACAAATTAGATTAGAATTTTCAATGGCTGGGGGATGTCAAAAATGTAAGTTATTTGACACCAGACTGTTAAAAAATTTGCTATTCATAGAATAAGCGGGCAAAAGCGCGATCGCACGCCAAGACTGTAATTAAAGGATCTTGTGGTGCATCGAGGGCAGCAACGTCACTCGATTTTAGATTTTAGATTTTAGATTTTAGATTTACTCGCCTCGATCGAGGAGGTTGAACAGGAGTCTAAAATTTTGGGTGCGACCTCCATGAGCCTCGGCCATGTGTACCTATTTTTGCGTAATGTCAAGTGTTTTTGGCTTTTGTGGACAATGGCTTACGCCCCGCTACGCGATCGACCTTTGAGCAAAATAATACTTCGGGAGGATAACATGAGCTATACATTTGAAATCCTGGGCGTATCTCCAACTTTAACGTTTTTTAACCAGCAGCAGGAATTACTGCAACAACAGCAGCCGTCAGGTGTAGAATACTTGGGAAACCGAAAGTGTACTCTCGATTCTTTTGTAGCATCGGTAGAGATAATTTCTCCCTATCGCGGCTGGGATGTCGATCGAGTTGTAAATACCGTGATTAGTTTCTGGATGAACAACTCGGATAGCATCCAGTATTGGAAGGATAGATTGCAGGATGCCGGCAGCGAAAACTTGTTAGTAGCCAGAGTAGGCGATATCAAGTCTTTGCAAGCTGCATTTGAATCGCTACTGGGCGAATAGGAAGGAAGCATCTCATTTTCGTAAAAAGCCTTTTTTTGTTTGAGTGCGATCGTCCCTGCTCTCTTATACAATACGCGAGCGGGGACAGCAATAATATAAAAGCACCATGCAGATGCTCGCAATCGGAAAATCTGGAATTGGCAAAAAGTCGATCGACAATCACTAAAATCAAATCCCAATTCCCAATTCCCAATTCCCAATTCCCAATTCCCAATTCCTATGTCTCGTTCAAAAGCCCTGCAATCTTATATTTTTGTCCGCTTGCTACTCGCACCCCTAATGTTGTGGACAATCACCACAGCAGTATTTTTGTTACTCCGGGCCACTCCGGGCGACCCCATAGATGCCATTCTCGGCTCGCGAGCACCCGCCGCCGCCAAAGCAGCAATGCGAACCCAACTAGGCCTCGACGCACCCCTGTGGGAGCAATATCTAAAATACATGAAAGACTTGCTGGGCTTCGACTTGGGAACCTCCATCACCACTCGCGGCCAAACCGTCTGGCAAATTATCGGAGACTATTTCCCCGCGACAGTCGAATTAGCAGTTTGTAGCATGGCCATAGCTTTAATTGTCGGCATCAGTATCGGTTCCCTGGCGGCATCCCGCCCCAACACTATTTTCGATGCAGCAGGCCGTTTGTTTGGGATTATTACTTACTCGCTGCCGGCTTTTTGGGCTGGCATGGTTTTGCAGTTGATTTTCGCCGTACAGTTGGGCTGGTTTCCGTTGGGAACTCGGTTTCCGGTAACATTCCCAGCTCCCCAAGGCTACACGGGACTGTACACTGTAGACAGTCTCTTGAGCGCTAACCCCGGTCAGTTTTTCACAAGTTTGCATTATTTGGCACTCCCGAGTTTGACGCTGGGCATTCTTTTGAGTGGCATTTTTGAGCGAATTGTCAGGGTGAATCTGAAGCAAACTTTGCAAGCAGATTATGTTGAAGCAGCTAGAGCTCGCGGAATTCCTGAATTGCAAATTTTATGGGCTCACGCTCTCAAAAATGCGCTGATTCCGGTAATTACTGTCTTGGGACTGACTTTTGCTGCACTGTTGGGTGGTGCTATTTTAACTGAGGTTACTTTTTCTTGGCCGGGGCTGGCAAATCGTCTTTATGAAGCGATTAGCTTGCGAGATTATCCAACTGTTCAAGGTATTGTGGTGTTTTTTGCGGGAATTGTAGTAATTGCTAGTATTGTAATTGATATTTTAAATGCTTACATTGACCCGCGAATTAGATACTAAATGAAGGAAGAGTTGACAGTTGACAGTTGACAGTTGACAGTTGACAGTTGACAAAAAAAAGAATAAAGAATGAAGATTTTCGCCCTCTCCCCCTCTCCCAATCTCCCACTCCCCGGCTATCTGCTCCTTTGATATGCGTGGAAGATTATTAGGTACGATCGACTAAAATATTAAACTCACAATAAGTAAAATTAGTTGCAGGACTGATTGTCAAAAAAATGAAAATACAGGGAACCGATTATGCTACAGCGATTGTACTTATTCAGAAGTTGCTGGAAAAGCTGTTAGGAGATGAGGTTTTAGTGCGGGTGGAGCTACCAATTCAGTTAGGCGATGCCCAAGCAAAACCGTCGATCGCAGTTGTGATGCCAGACGCCCTGCGCTATACTGACCGCCATCCCATCGCCTCGGAGATATATCTGCTGATCGAAATAGTCGATGGTACGCTTCAAAATGACTGCGAGACTCAAGGAGATATCTATGCTGCATCGCAGATTGACGATTTTTGGGTGCTAGATATCCACCAACGCCAGCTTCATGTATTTCGAGAACCCTCAGACGACGGGTACCGGAGTCAAATGATTTTGTCAGAGGATTCGACTGTGGCGCTCTCAGCTTTTTCTAAGTGTACTTTCTGCGTGCGCGAGATGTTGCAGGCAGTGGCGGCTCTCTAGGAGGATTTGTAAACAGTTGACAGTTGACAGTTGACAGTTGACAGTTGACAGTTGACAGTTGACAGTTGACAGTTGACAGTTGACAGTTGACAGTTGGAGAGCTACCTCTACCCAGAAGTCTGAGTATTGGAGTAATGAATACTCTGATTTTAATGTCTCCCTCGAAGGCGGGCGGGCTTTCAACCAATTCTTTCTGGTAAAAAAGATCGGCTTTCAGAATGAGGACACTTGGCAGTTTATAAGGCATAGTGGATCCAATAAATATAACATTTGAGGAAGTGCTGATGAGATTATTGCGCCTCGCAGCCGCTCTATCGGCTGCCTTGACTCCATTGATGGCACAAGTCGCCTTTAGCCGTCCCATGCCCGGAACGGGCCAGTTTCCCAGGGCCTCAAACCCGCGAGTAGATGTGCCGGTTTGCTTCATCGAAACCCCAAGCGGTACAACTTTTGATTTAGTCAGCTTGTGCGGCACCAACGCTGCTCCCCAAAACACTGCTCCCGCAGCCGCCAACCCAGCCAATGCTCCTGGAAATAACCCCAATGCAGCTAATCCAGCAGCCCCCCCGAACCCCAACAGCGTTACCAGAGATGCTGCCGGCGCCCCGATAACTACTCCTGCTGGTACCGCAAATCCCGCAAATCCCGCAAATCCCGCAAATCCGGGAACTGCACCGAATACTAATCCCAACAACAACGCCAATCCGGGAACTTCGCCGAATACTAATCCCAACAACAATGCCAATCCGGGAACTTCACCGAATACTAATCAGCAGAATAATCTGAATCCAGGAAGTTCGCCGAATACAATTCCCAACAATAATGCCAATCCGGGAACTTCGCCGAATACCAATCAGCAGAATAATTTCAATCCGGGAACTTCGCCGAATACTAATCAACAGAATAATTTCAATCCGGGAACTTCGCCGAATACCAATCCCAGCAACAATGTGTCTCCCAACAGTACCACGGGCAACGGCACGGGTAGTTTTTGAAGGACGATCGCCCGATAAGTTAAGCTAAGACTGGAAGTAGCGATTCCCTACCCTTTGGGATAGCTTCGATCGCGCGTAGTTGAGGAGACCAACTGTGTCAAACTTAGTTCAACGCTTAGAAATAACTGCTCATCCGCAACTCGAAAAATCCCTCGGCTATCGAGGAGACAGTCGCTGGGTAGCTTGGCGGTGGGAACCCGACATCGACCAACTTATTTTCAGCGACGGCAAAATAGTCGGAACTGGCAATAACATGGCTTGGCTGGTATTTTTGCAGCACGATTTAGTTCAGCCTGCGCTACAAGAGTACAACTTCGGCGAGGGCGATCGCTACTGGCTGCTGTTAGACACCGAAACTCGAAATCTCTACGTTGGGGAAGGGAAAGCAGTTCAAAGTCTGCTCGAACAGCCGGAAAGTTTAGCTTTGTTAGCTTGTCTAGATGGCGGCAATGCCGGAAAAACTGCTGAAACTTGGCAGCAAACCCGAGCCCAAGTAACTGCAACAACCGCCTTTCGCCACCTCACAAACGTCATTCCTTTCGGAATTGCCGCTGCTTTAATAGGTGCTTTAGGAGTCGGAACCGGTTGGTGGGTAGTCCCGACGGTGCAGCAGAAACTCGCCGAAAAAACAACTTTTACTTCCCCCATTAGTTCGGCCGCCAACTGCGGGATTGGCGGTTCCGACGATTTTTCAGCCTATGTTGGTTCGTCAACCGGAGACAAAGAACTTCATTTGATTGGTGTTTACGAAGCTAATGCCGAACACGGGAAGGCAAATTTGTCGAAAAGTGCTATCCAAGTCAAAGTAGAACGCCGCAACAAGCCAATAATACTTGCACTTTCGGCCTACGAACCAGTCAACTGGAACGTGACTGTAGAACCCGGAGCAGTTATCGAGAAAATCATTGTTAACGGATACAACAACCAAACAGTTTCAGGAGTTTCGGGAATTCCGATACAAGTGCACAGCTACGAAGCAACCGGAAACTACATCGGCGACTTTATTTACAAGTGGGGTACAAATCCTGAAAGTAATACTCCCTCCCTCGTGACTAAACTCGAACAGACAAACCGTACAAGTTTAACTTCTTTTCAAGGATGTTACAGAGGTACGAACTTTAGTATTAAATGAGCGCAGCGACAGACACCGAAAATTTAAAACCTAGTCTGGTCAAATCACAAAACCCGCGCGGGCGGGTTTTTTATTGAAATTTAACATTCTTAGTATTTCTATGGTATAATATGCCGTGGCGTTATTATCAATAATCATATAATTTCCGGTAAATTCAATGCCATCAAGAAGGTTTGATCGTTCGGAATGCGAGTCCTCGGATTGATGCGGACTAAAGTCCTCACTACGAACCAATTTGATCGTTCGGAATGCGAGTCCTCGGATTGATGCGGACTAAAGTCCTCACTACGAACCAATTTGATTGTGTTGATTCTTTTCGGACTTGATGTCAATTTCCAATTCTTACAATGCTAACACAATCCCTATGAAATACTGGTATGAAACCCTCGCAGTAGCGCAGCGAATTTTAATTGAATTGGGAAGGCGGCGGCGCAGCTTAGTCTTGTGGAGTATTTTTCCAATTTCTATCTTGCTAATCAATGGTTTAATTTTAAAAGAACGCGCCAATCTCACCACAGCCAAAGCCTTTGAAAGTGCTGCACCTGCAAGTTTAGTAGGAGCCGCTTTATTTTTTAGCTGTCTCGGCGGCAGTGTAGCCACGGTAGTCTCAGAGCGAGAACAGCATACTCTCAAGCGCTTATTTGTTTCCCCCCTGAGTGGCACTTCCTACTTTTTAGGAATTTTTCTGGCTCACAGTGCGATCGGCATCGGTCAGGTACTTTTAGTATACACGATAGCAGCGTGTTTGGGAGCACAATTTCAAGGATCTATTCTGTTAGGATGCGCGATTATTCTACTCAGCATTGTATCCTACGTAGGAGTTGGCTTTATTCTGGGGACGCAGTTTGCGAGGCGCACAGAAGATGTCAACTCGCTAGTAGCCGCTTTCGGCGTTCCTTTGTTGATTTTAGGAGGTGCATTTTTGCCAACTGCGCTGTTCCCCAAAACCCTGCTGGATCTCGCCCAGTACAATCCGATTTATCATATGAACGAAGCGCTGATAGGCGTGTGGGCTAACGGCAAAGATTTTGCGGATATTGAATCGCACTTCTGGTTTTTATTCATATTTGCTATTTCGATGATCGCAGGCGGATGGCTGTCATATCGGCGGATGTTAAGAGTAGAAAGAAGACTTTAAATAAATCAGGGAATTAAAAGATAATTTAGAGAAAAAACTAGGAGATTTTAAGCAGTGCTGCAAATAGAAAAGCTAAATAAGGCTTACGGCGAACGTTCAGTGCTTAACGATTTAACACTGCACATTCAAGCTGGCGAAATTTACGGTTTGCTGGGGCCAAATGGGGCGGGCAAAACTACAACTATCAATATTTTATGCAATTTGCTAAATGCTGACAGCGGTAAGGTTTTCATCAATGGCGAACCTGTTTCGGAAGCTACTAAACTGTTAATCGGTGTAGCGCCTCAAGAAAATTTGCTTTACAAAAGCCTTAGCTGTGCAGAAAACCTCAATTTTTTTGCTCAAATTTATGGTTTAGAGCGCCAACAGCGCCGCTATCAAGTAGAACAATGCTTAAAAGCAGTAAATTTGATAGATAGAGCTCAAAGTCCGGTGGAAACTTTGAGCGGAGGAATGCAGCGCCGTTTGAATATTGCGGTGGCTTTGGTTCACCAGCCTAAATTAGTAATTTTAGATGAACCGACAACTGGTTTAGATATTGAGGCTCGTTATGAAATTTGGGAGTTGATTCAGCGTTTGCAATCGGAAGGAATTACGATTTTGCTAACAACTCATTTGTTGGATGAAGCTGAGCGTTTGTGTCAGAGAATTGGGATTTTAAAGAATGGTAGTATTGTGGCTGAGGGCAGTTTGGAGGAGTTGCAAAAACTAATTCCGGCTCAGGAAATTATTGTGGTTAAAACCGACGCAGAAGCTGAAGTCATCGCCCGCGCAGCAGAATACAGTTTTATTCCCCGCCGCTACGGTAGCGATTTGGCTTTTTGGCTGCCGGAACGTTTGGAATTAAAGGATATTATTTTGCGTTTTGATGGGATTTCTATTGATTCAATAGCTCGCTATCCGGTGCGGTTAGAACATATTTATGTAGAGGTTACAAAACAAACTCTATCTTAACATTTCTGACCCTCGCGCACAATCCAAGAAACCGGGTTTTTACGATTTTTACCGACAGTAACGAAGTATTCTCGCAAAAACCCGGTTTCTAGCTACCCGTGCGTCCATCCGCCACCATCAGCGGTTAAAGTTCCAAAGTAATTAACTGAGCAATTTCTTCCGTTTGAAAACCCAAAGCCATCGGCTTTTGCACTTGAGGAATCACCTGCACATCATAAAGTTCCGTGACAACTCCTTCAAACCGCAACCAATGTACGATCGCACCAGTAGTCAAATCTATCACCATCATACCGCAGCGAGCCTCAGCATCTTTGGCTACCAACAACTCATCCAACTCTAAACCGCTAAAAGTATTGTCACCACCCCTCGGTTTCGACAATCCAACAATCGCCCAATTTTGCCAAAAAGCCAATCCTCGGACATATGCCGGACAAAATGCGATCGCCTGAAATTTCCCTGTCTCTAAATCGACATAACCAAATTCTCCTCTCCCCGAATTCAGCAACCACAACTTATCTCGATACCAGCGAGGTGAATGCGGCATCGACAATCCCGTAGCGATGATATCATTAGATGCGACATCAATCACTATGCCGCCATTTTTTCTGCGATCGCGCCAACCATCCACCACATCCGACTGACTCGACGCTGTGACATATTTTGCCTCTCCATCCACCATTGCCAAACCGTTGAGGTGACAGCGGTCTTCGTTGATGTATTGTGAGATAAACGGTGGTTTCCATAAAGGTTTGCAACTGTGGCGATCGCTCAAAGTAGCGATACAATTAAACAAGGTACTGATAAACAGAATTTGGTTATTTTTATCAACAGCGATATCGTGAATGTCGATATCTCCTGTGGTGTGGGCGATGCGCGGTATGTAAAGGCGATCGTAACCTTGATGTTGTCCGCCCGCAGCCAGCACATTATCTAATTGCCAGAGTTGATATTTTGAGCTTAGGTAGAGGCGTTCCGGCGTGCAGAAAAGTCCCATTGCGCGATCGAATATTCGCCAAAAAGCCGAGATTCTGTTGGTTTCTGGCGCGGCACCGATTAACATCAACCTGCTGGTTTGATAGGTAGTACAAGCGAGGCTGATTTGTTGTTCGGTTAACCAAGCTGGTAAATCGCGATCGCCAAAAATATCGTGTTCGTGGACTGTATTGAAAGTGGCTCGTTCGTTATTCATAGAATTTAGAGGCATATAGCGGATCTAGCTCTCATATTCGCGGACGTTGTTGGGATGCGAGCCCTCTTTGTCTGGGAGGTTATGTAAGCTGTCAGTCATACCTCATCTTTTTGAGAAAGGCTATATCTTTTTTATATATCCCAAATGCAAGGGCGGGTTTTACGCTCCAATAATTGGCTAAAACCCACAATCTCATAAACCCGCCCCACTTCTTAAATTTTTATGATTTATGTAAAATTACTTATAAAATAAAGATTTGGTAAATGAGAAGCTAAGCCATTGATTCTCGAAGAGAACCTTGCTAAATTCCTAGTAGTTAAAAATCTAGCGTTTCGTCTGCTAGCAGGTAGAATTGCCGCAGATAAAAAATTAAATTTGGCGATCGAGCTAGACCAAGTTAACAACAACTTATTCTACTAGAACGAAAAGCAGATGAAAACTCTAGTTCAAATTAACCCCAATAAAAAAAACTCTTTGATTGGTTCCTTTCGCAACCAACCAAGGGAAATCGTCATCCTTGACCCCACAATACCCGACAGCCACTACCTAATCCAGGGCATCAAACCAGATACAGCTACCTACATCCTCAAAAATAAGACCGATGCGATCGAGCAAATCACCACATTCCTAGCTCAGCACACAGGTATCAAAGCCCTACACATCATCACCCACGGCGGTTCCGGCAAGATTTACTTAGGCACGACAGAACTCAACAGCAACAACATCGAAAACTACAGCCAACAGTTGCAACAGTGGCGAAACGCCCTGATAGCTAACGCAGACATCTTATTATATGGGTGTGAAATAGGCAAAGGAGAAGCTGGCAAAAATTTCGTCAAGCGATTGAGTGAAATCATTGAGGCCAATATCGCCGCTTCAGCTAATCCTACTGGCAGTGCTGAATTAGGCGGAGACTGGGAATTAGAAGTACAAACAGGCCCGATAGAAACAGCAGTAGCATTTAACCTCAACACCCTCAGTGCTTACAGCCACATACTAGCCACCGTCAACCCCGACAACAAAGCCATTCCCGTCAACTCGTCGGCAGTTAGCATTGACGTACTCGCCAACGACACAGGTAGCGGAAGACCGAAAGTTCAAAGCATCACTACTGCCCCCACCAACGGTACAGCGATTATTAATGACTGGATTTATGTCGGGGGCCGTTTTACCACCATCGGTGGACTCGCACGCAACAATATCGCTCGGTTGAATAGCGATGGGACATTAGATAGCACCTTCAACCCAAATGCGGATGATAGTGTCTTAGCGATCGCCATAGACAGCAGTGGCAACCTCATAGTGGGCGGCTTTTTCAACAACATCGGCGGACAACCCCGCGGACGTATCGCCAAATTAGACCCCACAACTGGTGTCGCCGATGCCACCTTCAACCCGAATGTTAATGGTAGTGTCTATGCGATCGCCTTAGACAGCAGTGGCAACCCCTATGTGGTCGGCGCTTTCACCAACATCGGCGGACAATCCCGCAACAATATCGCCAAATTAAACCCCACAACTGGTGCCGCCGATGCTACCTTTAACCCGAATGCGAATAGTTTTGTCTATACGATCGCCATAGACAGCAGTGGCAACCCCTATGTGGGCGGCATTTTCACCAACATCGGCGGCAGTGTCCGCAACAGAATCGCCAAATTGAACGCCATAACTGGTGTCGCCGATGCTACCTTTAACCCGAATCCGAGTGGTTTTTCTGTCAATACGATCGCCATAGACAGCAGTGGCAACCCCTATGTGGGCGGCTCTTTCACCAACATTGGCGGACAATCCCGCAACAATATCGCCAAATTAAACCCCACAACTGGTGCCGCCGATGCTACCTTCAATCCCAATGCGAGTGGTAGTGTCCATGCGATCGCCGTTGACAGCAGCGGCAACCCCTATGTGGGTGGCAGTTTTGCCAACATCGGCCTACAAACCCGCAACAGCATCGCCAAATTAAACCCCACAACTGGTGTCGCCGATGCCACCTTCAACCCCAATGCAGATAATGGTGTTAGAGAGATCGCCTTTGACAGCAGTGGCAACCCCTATGTGGGCGGTTATTTCACCAACATCGGCGGACAAACCCGCAACTATATCGCCAAATTAGATCCCACCACAGGTGTCGCTGATGCTACCTTCAACCCCAATGCAAATGATTATGTCTTTGCGATCGCGATCGACCCCAAAAGCAACATCCTCTACACCCCCAACGCCAACTTCAACGGCGTAGAAACCTTTCAATACACCGCCACCGACGGCATCATCTCCACCCCCACCACCGTCACCGTCCTCGTAAACGACTCGCCCGCACTCGACAACAGCGGCACACCCACCCTCAACGCCCAAAACCAAAACGACAGCGCCAGTACAGGCACATTAATCTCCACCATCATCGCCAACCTCGGCGGCACAAAAATCACCGATCCCAACGCCAGCGCCTCCCAAGGCATCGCCATCACTGCATTAGACACCGCTAACGGCACTTGGCAATACACCACCAATGGCACAACCTGGACAAACACCCCAGCCGTTTCTGCCACCAACGCCTTACTATTAGCGAGTGATGCCAACACCAAAATCCGGTTTGTGCCCAATGCAGGTTACAACGGCACTGTCACCAACGCCATTACCTTTGCCGCCTGGGATCGAATTACCGGCACAAATGGCACTACCGCTAACTACACCACCGATCGAACCAATAACACAACATCCAGCGTTTTTAGCACAGCTACCGAAACCGCCAACATCACAGTTAACTCCTTCCCCACGATTACCAGCGTCAGTGCAGCCACCCCAGACGGGACTTACGGCATCGGCACAAACATCGGCATCACTGTTAACTTCTCTGAAATCGTCAACGTCACGGGTACGCCGCAACTTAGCTTAGCAGGTGCAACACCCGTCGCCAGTTACCTCTCAGGCACCGGTACTAACACCTTGACATTCCGGTACACAGTAGCAGCAGGCGATCGCAGCGCCGACTTAGACTATCTTTCCACAACTGCTTTATCTTTAAGCGGCGGTACTATTAAGAATGCTGCCACTTTTGATGCCAGCTTAACATTACCAGCACCCGCTGCTGCTAACTCTTTGGGTGCTAATAAAGCAATAGTAATAGATGGAATTGTGCCAACTGTTACCAGCGTCACCTCTACCACCGCCAACGGCAGTTACAACACAACTAGCAACATCAACGTCACCGTCAATTTCAGCGAAGCAGTTACTTTAGCAGGCGGTAACATGACAGTCAACCTAGATACAGGCGGCACTGTCACAATTGCACCTTTTACCGGCACATCTGCTGTCGGCACTTATACTCCAGCCACCGGACAAAACAGCACGGATCTCAACTCAACTGGCATAACTTTAGCAACTGGTGCAACCTTAAGAGATTCTGCGAGCAATAATGCAACATTAACTATTCCTGCGGGGCAGTCTTTAGCTGATAGCAAAGCCATAATTGTAGACACACTTGTACCAAATGTCACCTTAACATCAACTTCACCAACCACCACAAACGCACCATTTTTAGTCACAGCAACATTCAGCGAAAGCGTCACAGGATTTATCGCCAGTGACGTGAATCTGACTAACAGTACGATTAGCAATTTCACAGGTAGTGGCACAACCTATACTTTCACCGTTACACCGAATGCTAACGGCGCTGTCACAGTTGATGTCCCGGCAGCTAGAGCGATTGATACCGCGGGTAATAACAATACCGCTGCGGCTCAATTAACTCGCACTGCCGATACTCTTGCACCAACAGTAGCCCTAACATCCGCATCACCAACCACCACAAACGCACCGTTTTTAGTCACAGCAACATTCAGCGAAAGCGTCACAGGATTTACCGCCGCTGGCGTGAATCTAACTAACAGTACAATTAGCAACTTCACAGGTAGCGGCACAAATTATACTTTTACAGTCACACCGAATGCTACTGGTAATGTCACCGTTGATGTCCCTGCTGCTAGAGCGATTGATACCGCTGGTAACAACAATACCGCAGCCACTCAACTTACCCGCACTGCTGATATCACCGCACCTACAGTTTCCTTAACATCAACATCACCAACCACAGTAACTGGTTTATTTACCGTCACTGCTACCTTCAGTGAAAATGTCATCGGCTTTGATACTACTGATATCACCGTAGCCAATGCTGCTGTCGGAAACTTTGTCATAGTTGATGCCAAAACTTACACTTTTGATGTCACACCAACTGCTACTGGTAATGTCACAGTTGATATTCCCACAGCTAAAGCCACAGATGCTGCGGGTAACAATAACACCGCAGCCACTCAACTCACTCGCACTGCTAATATCACGATCCCGATTATTGATGTCATCCCACCTACGGCTAACTTGGCACCAATTTCTAACATTACTACAGCAGGTGGTACAAGTCAGACATTGACAGTTACTTTCAGTGATATCAGTGGAGTTGATGTTAGCAGTTTAGAAAATTCTGATGTTGTTGTAAATTGGTCAGGCGGTGCTATTCCTGCTAGATTTATTAGTGTTAATACTAATAGCAATGGTACACCCCGCACAGCGACATATTCGTTTACTCCCCCAGGCGGAAGTTGGGATAATACTGATAATGCTACTTACACAGTTAATTTGCAAGCATCGCAGGTGAAGGATGTTGTTGGCAATTTGTCTGCTGCTAGCGGTTTAGGTAATTTTAGTGTGAATATTACCCACACCAACTCCTGTCACCACACCAACTCCTGTCACCACACCAACTCCTGTCACCACACCAACTCCTGTCACCACACCAACTCCTGTCACCACACCAACGCCTTTCTCGCCGACTCCGACGCCCGAGGTAAGTCCAACTCCGACGCCTTTCTCGCCAACTCCAACTCCAACACCGACGCCCCCGCCATCGGAAACTCCGACAGCGACACCGACGCCGACACCATCGCTAACTCCGACACCGACAACAACACCTGCGGTAACCGAAACACCTGCGGTAACCGAAACACCTGCACCAATACCGACACCAACACCTGCGGTAACGCCAACACCTGCGGTAACGCCAACACCTGCGGTAACGCCGACACCAACGCCAGCGGAAACACTGACACCCGCACCAACGCCGACACCATCGCTAACTCCGACACCGACACCGACACCAACACCTGCGGTAACGCCAACACCCGCAGCGACGCCCGAGGTAACACCAACACCCGAATTAACGCCAACACCAATAACTAACAACATCCCCAACGATGACTGCATCTGCGATGAAATTGACTATCCCAACTTAAACCAACCAAATACAGTTGAAAACACCATACTCGGTATATCCGGCATTCAAATAGGCACTGCCCAAAACGATGAATGTCTTGGCAGCAACAACGGCAATATATTCGATGCTAAATCTGGGAATGACAACTTATATGGTGGCGAGAGTCGTGACATATTCAACGGCAATAAAGGCAATGACTTTATCAGCGGTGGCAAAGGTGACGACATCTTATTTGGAGATGAAAATAATGACATCATCCTGGGCGATGCTGGCAACGATTTAATCTTCGGAGGTAAAGGCAATGACTCCATCAATGGTCGCGAAGGTGATGACATCGTTTATGGTAACAGAAATGATGATTTCATTGATGGTGGTAAGGGTAATGACACCTTATTTGGAGGCAAAGGGAATGACATAATCTTTGGTAGTGAAGGTGAGGATTCGCTGTTTGGAAGTCAAGGTGATGATACCATTTGCGGCGGGGCTGGCGATGATTTTATCAGCGGTAACGAACAAGCAGATATTCTGGGAGGGTGTGAAGGAAATGATACTATTTATGGAGGGGAAGATAACGATACTCTAACTGGTTGTCAAGGCGACGACATTCTTTATGGAGACTTGGGTAATGATAGTTTGACTGGTGGTATTGGGAATGATATTTTTGTCTTAGAAGCCGATCGCGGATTTGACATAATCGCTGATTTTACCGTCGGTCAAGATTTGATTGGATTAAGCGGTGGTTTAAGTTTTAATCAGTTAGCAATAACTCAAAATACTCAGGGAACTCTCATCAAAAATGTCTTGACGGGACAGGAGTTAGGTGTGATGATTGGAGTGACTGCTAATGCGATTACATCCGTGAATTTCCGCCAGATTTAGGGAAGTGATTTACCGTTGGGTGGGGGCGGGTTTTTGAGATTATTGGTTGAGTGGCAATTATTGTTGGTGAACCCGCCCCTTGTATCTTAAAAGAGTGAGTCAGTCGATCGCCACGTCATTGATTCCATCATACCGATAAGTGGGCGATCGTACCGATAAGTGGGCGATCGAGCCGATAAGTGGGCGATCGTACCGACAAGCAAAACGAATCTAAAGAAACAAGGAAAGTTTTGTAAAAAAGGTTCTGTAACAGGCGAAAGTGCTAGCTAGGGCTGACTCGCGATCGGCACTGACAATGTGTTAGACTATGAGGTAAAATTAGTCAAAAGCCATGCACAGCATCACTTTCGTTCATGTACCGAAAACTTGACTAAAGCCCCAAAAGCAGTGTCCAACTTTGCCCTTCACGGACAAGGACAATTATCAGAGAATAATCGTTGGTAATCATGGCAAAAATAATTCCATGGTCAGAATTTTTGTTGATGAATATGCCCAAAAATTCACCTGTTCAACGGGAGCCCCCGCGAAATCGTTTCGTATAGCATTGGGGGCATTAATAATCAAAGAGAGATTAGGAACTAGCGACTCTGAAACAGTAGAACAAATAAGAGAAAACCCATACCTACAATACTTCCTAGGTCTAAGTGGCTATAGTAATGCTAGACCATTCGACTCATCCATGTTCGTTTATTTTCGGCAAAGAATAGGAGTCAACCCGAGGAAATAAAATCAATGAAAAAATGGTCAAAGACCAGACCCAAGTACCAGGAGAAGAAGTAGAAAAAAAGTCATCAGACTGGAGTGAACCCAAAAATCAAGGAAAATTAATATTATAGCCTTTCTCAAAAAGGTGAGGTATGACTGACAGGTTATATAACCACTGAAACCAAGAGGGCCCAAGCCCAACAACGATCAAGCCCGAGAACATACTGAAAAAATCATAGATAGTCTACACAATCAAACTAAATCACCCGTAAAAAAAAGCCTCTTGACATATCGAAACAGAGCCATAAAAGAATACCTAACCATAGCAAAACAAAAAAAGCCACGACTAAAATCAAGAAGAAAAGCCATTAAAAAACAACTGCAATACATCCAAATAAATTTGGCTAGTATAGAGCGAATGGGTGAGCTACAGTTATTAACCAAATCTCATTATAGAATGCTGTTAGTAGTTACAGAAGTCTACCGCCAACAGTTGTTAATGTACAAAAAGAAAGAACATAGTATTCCCGACAGAATAGTAAGTTTAACGCAACCACAGATCCGCCCGCTCCGTGAGAGGGAAAGCTTGGAAATCCGTTGAATTTGGGGCAAAACTGTCAGCCAGTTGTCGAAATGGGTACGTATTTTTAGACCGAATTAGTTGGGATAACTTCAACGAATCAGGAG
>NZ_JAEQDE010000118.1:0-17389 GCF_020737865.1 Microcoleus sp. PH2017_35_SFW_U_B | reverse complement strand
GGTTCATTTCGTTGTAATTGATATAACCCCATCCATAGACAAAACTTTGACGGATAAGGTAGTTAGCCGCGTTGTACAAATTTTTGGATTTAAAGGCTAGTTCATCAATTTCAACAAAACGATTCTCGGTGGATTTAATGATGTGCCTCTCTGCTAGTTGCATTCAGACTCTCCATTTTTTGACGATCGCAATAATTCTCTCAGTTGACCATTTTGACTATATGATACTACTATTGCTTACTACTGCTTACAAACTTAATAAAGTTTTATAATACTGTTTTTTAAGAAAAAGTCTTTCCCTTTAAAAAAATATTCAAAAATGTCGAAAATCCATATTCGATTGTAGGCCCAGAGCGATCGCCCGCGTGCAAACAGCAGAATATTTCCTTGCTGCGACCCCCTCTTGAGATAAACTGATCTGAACAGTTAAGCTTTTGTGCAAGAAACCCTCTTCGGGCGATCGGCATTGTCCAACTTCCACAAATCATCAGAAATTGTGGGTGCAACCCCCGTTCCTTCGGCAAGCTCAGGGCAAGCCTTACAGGACGGCTTTATATGTGGGAAGTGTGTTAAAATAGACACACACACGTTGACCTCTAAAGTAAGGTGAAACTCCTAGCAATTGGACGTTGTAGTTAAAAGACGTTTAACCGAAATGGTTAAACTGGTATCCAATGATACCCTACCTCTAGCCTTTGCAAGTAAAGACTCTGGGGCGAGTGAATCACTCACAACAAATCAAAGTAGCCTCAATGCTAGAAATAGCGGAGAGAATAGTGGGAATTGGCACCCCCTGTCGCGCTGCGGTAGAGTTCGACTAAGCGGCTCTACGAGTAGCGGTTCGAGCAATGTCCAACGGTGGATATCTCCTTCTAAAGAATCTCAGTGCGTTTACGCGCCTTGAGTGTCAACTGTTCGAGTCAGCCTTCTCACCAAATTCAAAGTAGCGCATATGACACAACAGCATCCGCCAGCTCCTCGTCCGCCCGTACCCGGAGCTCCCCCACCGCCCGGGCTGCCCCGCCCTCCAGCTCCAGGCATTCCCAGAGCAGCAGGAATGCCACCAGCACCGCCACCAGCACCAGCACCCCCACCACCCGCCGCCACACAGCCACCGGCACCCGCGCCCCAATCCTTCGCCACACCTAAAAATTCCAGCAACAGCAAAATTCCGACTTTGAAAGAGTTGGTAATGCGAGCCAAAGAAGAAGGAGTATCCGATCTTCACCTCGGAGTCAACGAATTCCCGCGCTTCCGAAACCGGGGCGAGATAGCCGACATCGGCTATCCACCGTCGGATTTAGATACGTTTTTTGGCTGGCTGCGCGAGTGCATGAGCGATGAAGAAATTGAAATTTTCCAAAAAACCCTAGACTTTGACGGCGCTTTCGATTTCGGCTTCGTCCGCATTCGGATCAGTTGCATGGACTCCTTGGCCGGCCCGGCGATGGTGCTGCGGCTAATTCCTGCCAAAATATTGACAATGGAGGAATTGAACCTGCCGCAAGTCTTTAAGAAAATATGTGGCTACCACAAAGGGCTGATTTTGGTGACGGGCCCCACAGGATCGGGCAAATCTACCACCTTGGCCGCCATGATCGACTACATCAACAAAAATAAAGCCTACAACATCATCACGATCGAAGACCCGGTAGAATTCGTACACGAAAGCAAAAAATCCTTGATCAAGCACCGGGAAGTCGGCAGACACACCCTCAAGTTTATGAGCGCTCTCAAAGGCGCTCTGCGGCAAGACCCGGATATGCTGCTAGTAGGAGAAATTCGGGACAGAGAAACGGTGGAAATCGCCCTCAAAGCCTCTCAGACAGGTCACTTAGTTGCGGGAACCCTGCACACCAACAGTGCAGTTAAAACCCTGAACCGGATTCTGGATATGTTCGGGGCGGAAGAACAGGAGGCCATACGGGTTTCAATTTCCGAATCCCTAGTGGCGATTATTGCTCAACTGCTGTGCAAAACCACAGACGGCAAGCGGGCTGCTTTCCACGACGTTATGATCAATACCGACGTGGTTAAGGAATACATTCTGAAGGGGCAGAATGAGGAAATCAATCAAATCATGATCAAAGATACTTATGAAGGCATGACGACGATGAATAAGTCGCTCTACGGCCTTTATCAAGAAGGTAGAATTACTGAAGAACTGGCTGTAGAAAACTCACCGTTCCCGAACGAAATGGCCCAGATGCTCCGAGGTCGAGTCTAAAGGTCGAGTGTTAAGTGTTAACAGTTAACTGTTATTAATTAATAGTTAACTGTTATTACAAAAGATTGCAAAAATCGCTCTCAAGTCTTGAAATGATCTGCGTTGATCTGCGTTGCATCTGCGGTTTATAGCCTTTCGATCGAAAGATGAGGTATGCCGAGGTATGCTGCAACCGTTACAGTGTCAAGCTTTTCCTGGCAAAATTGGTCCGCGAACCTTTTAGAGAAAGGCTATATCTATCAATCAAAGATTTATGCAATGCAAGTCTATTGGTACTTCATTGACACTCTCAGGGAGTCAACGCCACTGAGATTCTACTGACAGAATTAGACAAGCGTGTATTACCTAAATCTAATCTCGTTACGGCCGTCAAACGCCGTCTACCTAGTCACCAATCGTCAAGCGATAGTTACTAGCTAATGATTGTTATTTCCAATGCTTTCAGAATCCATCGCTAAGCCAAGACACGGTACGCTCAACATCCTGCCATCCCACCGCTCTTTTTGTGTTACCTCTCACTCTTGTGTACTAAGTTGCAGGGATTTCTCCGATACTAGGATGTTTCAACACGTAGATGTTTTTGTTCTTACTCACAATTCAAATTATACCACATTTTCAAGAACACGGGGACTGAAGTCCCTCGCGTCGCTTTCCTCTCAGGTCTAAAGACGCGCTCGTTTCCCGCATCCCGTATTATTTTTATGAAAGTCGATCGCCCGATTTTACCAGAATTTTTTAAAGGCATTGCACTGTTTACACCAGGGGGAGACTTAATCTATTCTATAGACTCCCGCAAGCAAACTCAGTGGCACTTGCAGTTGTGCGTAGCCCTACAGCAGATACTCGGTTTGTCGGAACCGCCCCATTTTCTGATACCTTGCTACACGGCAACCGTTGACTGCTGGCGCGATCGCACCGATCGACAGTTGCGGGTGGCAGCCGAGGCATACCCCCCGGTGCTGCGACATCAAACGCTGCTAAATGCCATTTTTGGCACGGGCGACTTGGTTTGGGAAGCCCGCAGCGACGAAATCTGCGAACCAATGGCGATCGCCACTTATCACGAACAATTCCCCGAACTTTGGGAAAATCACGACTTAGTTGTACGATATCCGATCGACGTTGGGCGATCGGACTCTCACAATTCTGCGATCGCGCCTCCCTCCCACTTTCGACAATCTCCGCTGTTCCCGCGAACCAAACCAACAGGACTCACCCCACCGCCACCAACCCAAGGGTACGTTTTGCGGCTGTTTGTTTCCGGGAGCAACCCCAGCACCGAACGCACCCTCAAAACTTTATACCAATTCCTAGAGCAATGTCTCGATCGCCCCTACACTTTGAAAGTAATCGATGTGTTAAAACATCCCGAACAAGCAGAAGCAGATCAGATTTCAGCAACTCCCACTTTAATTAAAATCTGGCCGAAACCCGTGCGGCGAATAGTCGGCGAATTGAACGATGCCCAAAAAATAGTCAGATTGTTGAGCAATTCAGAATTTTAGATTTGTGCGATTATTGAATACTGGCGATCGCCGGTTGACTCACCATCGAATTAACAAGATCCAGCAACTGCTGTTGAGACACTGCACTCGCCGATACCGCTACGGCATATCTGAGTCCTTCCTGTTCCCAAGAAATAGTTCTGCCACCACCTTTTGCTAAATAGTAGCCACGAATTCCACCACTCAAATTAACTGGCGAAATATCCTTATCTTGCCCAGGCCAATTTTTAGAATTAGCGGGTGAAACCACAGCGAATACTCCGACAGTGCAAGACGAAGCATTAGCAGATTTAGCGCAGTCTGGCTTAATTCCGATATTAACTTTAAATACTTTACCATCGGACTCAATGAAAGGATAAAGCTGTATCGGAGTAGCGGGGATAGAGGCAGGCAGTCGCATTTTCAAGCCTTTCGGCAATTGGCGGCGAATGTCGTCAATCAGCGGCCAAAAAACAGAGGCTGGTTGGGCGATCGCAGATTCCACTGCCAACAAACCGCTTCCTAAAACTGTCAGACCAACTAAACCAGTGAACAGAGCTTTCAACTTCATCGATAGATTCCCTGAAAATAACCGTTTAATAATACAGCCACAAACTCTCGACTCCGCCTCACCCAATCGGATGAGTTATTATCCCCCAATGGTATGACTATCACTTTTCTCAGTAACATGAGGTACATTCGATCGTGGGTAATTGGTAATTAGTCATTAGCCATCGATCGCCTGTGCTTTACTTAAAAATATCTATAATAGTAAGAGCAAATAAATCAGAAAATCATGTCAAATTATATTCACAATTTAATCAACAATAATTTCCATCATCCAGATTTCGGGAAATTACTTTATCATCGCGACATTCACAACCCCAATATCTTGCATTACTCAGTACAACTCAACGATTGGGAATCTATCGCATGGGAACCAATTCATAGCAATCGCCAAAAAGATACGGCAAGATTAGCAATTTGGCAAATTGATTGGGATAGATTTCAAACTGCCAAATGGATATTATATCGCAATACGGTTGACTTAGGAAGAATCTGACTTGCAAAAAATGTTTGTATTGCCAGGAAAATCGTCAGATTAAATTCCTAAAAAGCGTTAAGTAAACGGTATTGTATTATATCGGAAAAAGGAACTCATCAACCAAGCATTGCATATTTCTGTAGCAGAGTTTCACGAACGCTGGCAATATGAACTCTATCGATTCAATTGGGAACATTGGGCAAGACTTTTCAGTTGACAGTTGAGGGCGACCTCTACCTGGAAGGAAGAGGATTGGAGTAATGAATCGTCTTTTTAAAATTTCTCCTGAGCGGGCTTGGGGCTTTCAACCAATTCTTTCTGATAACAACAGGGGATGCGAGAAGCCCATCCCTCTCCTAACTAAATTTAGCTTTTTAAGAATTACAGGCGTTGAGTATTAACTGTTTAAAACCTCGCTGTCAACTGCTTTCCTGCCAACTGCTAACTCTCAATTGTTTAAGCAGTATACTCCAATTAATCAGAAAGATATTTGGTTAAGCGATCGGCAATTTGGCTGCTACCGCCCGATCGCCCCATTCTTTCTAAGCCATTTTTTACGCAAGTCTCTAAATATTTTTTGTCTTGCAAAGTGCGATCGAGTGAAGCGGCAGCTTCTTTGATAATCTCAGGATTTGCTGGTTCTTTGCCAATAACTTGCACTGAATCACCTAAAAGCCGATTTTGAGCCTCGGCAAACCGATAGGTAAATGACGGACCGTTACCGGGGATGGTAATTACTGGTTTTCCTAAGCCTACGGCTTGTTCGATCGCAGTTCCGGTCATCCCAATTACTAAATTAGACTGCTGCAAAATGTCGGCGAAAGCATCTGAGTAGCAAATTACTTCAACTGTTGCTGCTTTTTCGCTACCATGCTGTTTGATTTCTTGACAAACTAACTTTCCTTCTCGGTGCAGCCATCCGGAGCGCGCTGCAATATTATCTAATTCCAGCATTAAACTTGGAACTAAGGCTGCTCGAAACTGCACTGGTAAGGTAGAGTTGGCGGCAATTTCTTTGACCAATTTTAGCAGCAAAACTAGGTTGTCGTTGGCTTCGGGGAGCCGCGAACCGGGCAGAAGGGCGATCGTCCGAACTCCGGGCTTTAACTGCAAATCTTTGCCTATAGCATTGAGGTTGTCCATGACAGGATTGCCGACAAATATGGCTTTCTCGAAACCCTGTTGGTTTAAGTCCGCAGCAGTCAAAGCATCCCTAGTGAAAATAGCCAGACATTGCTCGGAGGAAAGCAAATAATTCAAGAGGAAACCCAAATCGGCTAGCCCTTCGTAATAAGTAGAATGAGCCGACAGAAAAATTATATACGGGCGGCCTGTGGCATGGGCGAACCCCGCCGCGACAATATCCCCAGTCGTTACTACCAAATCGCATTGCTGCGAATGCGCCGAAGCAGCTTTCACTTGCTGCAAAGTCAAACGAATTAGCCCCGCCCTCAAATCTTTGAGGAAAAATAGGGGATTCATGTAAAAAACTCCCCCAGATGGCATGGGACTGGTGGGCCCGATAATTGGTACTGTCGATCGACTGTAAGCAGCCCCGTCACCGACAATGGGCATCGCTGAAACCTGAATATCTGGCGCAGATGTTCTCAAAGCATTGACAATTTGACAGTTAATCGCATCTTCCCCGTGGCCGTTGCTGAGGAAAAGTATCTCCTTGGATTTCATAAAATCAGAATTTAGTGACGAGATTATTTTAAACACAGCCGCGCGATCGTTACCCACAGGTCGGCGAACTTTTTGTTAGTCTAATTTAAATACATTGTGGAAGTGAAACAGCGTGAATATTGAAATTGGGCGGGGCAAAAGCGCTCGCAGAGCTTACGGCATAGATGAAATCGCGCTCGTACCGGGACAGCGTACCCTCGATCCGAGTTTGGCAGATACTAAGTGGCAGATTGGCGGGATCGATCGAGAAATCCCGATCATCGCCAGCGCCATGGACGGAGTAGTCGATGTCCGCATGGCTATTTTGCTGTCGGAATTGGGAGCAATGGGCGTGCTCAACCTAGAAGGAATTCAAACCCGCTATGCCGACCCCCAACCCATTTTAGAGCGCATCGCTTCTGTTGGGAACCACGAATTTGTGTCCCTGATGCAGCAACTCTATGCCGAACCCATCAAGCCAGAATTAATCGAGCTCAGAATTAAAGAAATTAAAGCTGGAGGAGGGATTGCCGCCGTCAGCGGTACACCGGCCGCTGCGAGCAAATACGGCTTAACAGTTGCCGCAGCGGGAGCCGATATATTTTTTGTGCAGGCTACTGTAGTCTCGACTGCTTTTCTTTCCCCAGAGTCGATCGCATCTTTGGACTTGACCCAATTCTGTCAAGAGATGCCAATACCCGTAATTTTGGGCAACTGCGTCACCTACGAAGTCGCCCTGAATTTAATGAAAACTGGCGCCGCAGGCATTCTCGTGGGCATAGGGCCGGGGGCTGCTTGCACATCTAGGGGGGTATTGGGTGTCGGCGTTCCCCAAGCGACAGCGGTAGCAGACTGCGCCGCCGCCCGGGACGACTACTATCGCGAAACTGGCAAATACGTGTCGGTGATTGCTGACGGCGGTTTAATTACCGGGGGCGATATCTGCAAGTGCATTGCCTGCGGCGCCGATGGAGTAATGATTGGTTCGCCCTTTGCTAGGGCCGCCGAAGCTCCGGGCCGGGGCTTTCACTGGGGGATGGCGACTCCCAGCCCGGTTTTGCCGCGAGGCACTCGGATTCGCGTGGGGACTACTGGGACTGTGGAGCAAATTTTGCGGGGCCCAGCCCTGCTCGATGACGGTACGCACAACTTGCTCGGAGCTCTGAAAACTAGCATGGGCACTCTGGGCGCTAAGGATATTAAGGAGATGCAGCAAGTGGAAGTGGTGATTGCTCCTTCTCTGCTGACTGAGGGTAAAGTTTATCAAAAAGCTCAGCAGTTGGGCATGGGCAAGTAGATTTACCGATCGAATACCAGGATACCTTGACAAAATTTGTGCGATCGTCTCGAAATTTACAGAATGTTGTGGAATTATCGAGAAGGAGGTGTCACAATATAAGAAGCGGAGACGCATGTTTCCGTTCACTCCTCACACCACACTCCGCCCGGACTACTGTTCGGGCGGTTCCTTTTTGACCCCAAGCGCTCCCCTTTACTCAGTAGGTACGGGGTTAAGGCTGTTCGATCCGGAGAGTGGGGGAGGGAGAGAGGGGGAAAGGGGGAGAGGGGGAGAGGGGGAGGGGGAGTTACAGAGAATTTTTTGCGGCCGAATGCCTTTTTATAACTTCCATTTCTCGAATTCCTTCTGAAGCCTTCTCTTAAAGTCGTCGCTCCCTACCCAAAAACGGATACCAGCCCCGGGCGCCAGGAGTGGAGAACTCAAAATATTCGATCGAAGTTCACGCTCCCAGATTCAATGCTGCAAGTAAATCTAAAATCTAAAATCTAAAATCGTAAAATCGACTGACGCAAGTGGTGACACTTTTTGCTAAACTTGTTATCCGAGAAATAGTATTTACAAGGATGGCTAGGGATGTCAGCAGCCGCGCAAGTAACCGACTCTACCTTTAAGCAGGAAGTGCTCGATAGCGAAGTTCCAGTTCTAGTGGATTTTTGGGCTCCCTGGTGCGGGCCCTGTCGGATGGTGGCGCCCGTCGTAGACGAAATTGCCCAGCAATATGAAGGGCAGGTGAAGGTAGTAAAAGTTAATACCGACGAGAATCCTAATGTGGCAAGCCAATACGGTATCCGCAGCATTCCGACGCTGATGATATTTAAGGGCGGTCAGCGGGTTGATATGGTGGTTGGGGCAGTTCCGAAAACTACTCTGGCCAACACTCTGGAAAAGTACATTTAACCAAACTGCCAGAGGTTTCGGGCTGTTTTTTTGGGCCGCGAAAGCTAACTATCTTCAAAACCGGGGTAAAGCTACTGGAAAAGTTATTAGTTGCTAGCAGCGCTATTTGCTGGTGGCTATTAGCTTCTAAATTTGGCTTGCCCCTTAATTTTTTCTACCAACAAATTGTTACCGTTTCGGAAAAATTCATGATTCCTTCTGGTCAAGGTTTTGAGTCCCTCCAAGCTGATGCGATCGACTTAATCGATCGCCTGCCAATGTTAAAGCACTCTGAGTGGATCGAACGATCGCTCTCGACGATCGTGCAAATGGCTGGAGAGGAACTCGATCGCCTCGATTGGAAGATTATGGCGGCGTCCCTGCGAGATATGGAGAGAGCTTTTTCCATGTTTTATCCTTACCGCCACGTTCGCAAAATTGTGATTTTTGGTTCGGCGAGGGTGTCGCCGACATCGGCGGAATATTTGCTAGCCAGAGAGTTTGCACGGGCGATCGCCCAGCAGGGATTTATGGTGATTACTGGTGGCGGTGGGGGGATTATGCAGGCAGGGAATGAGGGGGCGACTGCGGAACGTTCTTTTGGGCTGAACATTCAGTTACCTTTCGAGCAGAGTTCTAATCCTGTCATTGCGGGCGACTCCAAGTTGCTCAATTTTAAATATTTTTTCACCCGCAAGTTATTCTTTCTCCGGGAAAGCGATGCTTTGGCTTTGTTTCCCGGCGGTTTCGGCACTCTGGATGAGGCTTTTGAGTGTCTGACTTTGACTCAAACTGGCAAGTTTGGGCCGGCCCCTTTGGTTTTGCTCGATCGACCCGGAGGCGATTATTGGCACGATTGGAATTATTTTGTACAAAAACAATTGCGGGGTCGGGGTTTGATTTCAGCGGACGATCGCAGCCTGTACACGATTACAGACGATATAAATGTCGCTTGTGAGGCGATCGCGAGTTTTTATCTGGTTTATCATTCCTGCCGTTACGTGGACGGAAAACTGGTAATTCGCTTGAAGTCTCAACTTTCTGACGAGAATGTCGATCGGCTAAATACTAATTTTAGCGATATTTTGGTAGACGGTAAAATTGAAAAAAGTCAAGCTCTGCCCGCCGAAGCCACAGATGAAACCTTCGCTTTACCGCGCCTAGTTTTGCATTTCAACCAGCGGGATGCGGGGCGGCTTTATCAGCTAATTGCTGCTATTAATCAAATGGGAGCGACATCGCCGGCGGCGGCGCATCCAGAACAAAAGTAGTTATAACAGTTGACAGTTGACAGTTGACAGTTATGGTACCCGAATCAAACCGTCGATCGATCGCGGGTGCATCTGATTTTTGCAAATATATTCGTAGGGGCGAAGCATTTCGGCAGTCAATCTCTGGTTCTGGTTCATAAATTATGTGCCGAAATGCTTCGCCCTTGCCAAATTAAGATGCACCCTCGATCGCGGGGTAGCTTGCGTCAGTCAGATGGGGTAGAAGTCCTAAGAAAGTAAAAAATTAAGGGCAAAAGGTATGGCTTACAGCGATTTTAGTTTGGCAAGTGTCAAAAAATCTTTAAATTTAACGATTTCGCCCAGACAAGATTTGTTTTCGGCCGTACCTGATTTAAAATGCAGCAATTATTTAACAGAAACTTTAGCTTATAATGTTCCTTTTGCTCTGGCGAGCAATACGGAAAAATCGCGCTCAGAAATGATTATTGCGCCGATTTTGCTGGAACTTACCTCGAACAGCAAGAAGGCTCACACTGTACCTGTACGTTTGTCAGTGTCGAGATGAATTGCGCGTGAGTTGAGGAGTGTAGTCTGACCACATTTGAGCGCAGCGAAAACCGGGAAGACTACGACGACGAAACGAGCAAAATATTCTGTTTTTGGTGAAACAATCATCAAAAATGTGTTACTATGAATATGTAAACACGGTAAGGTCGATACCATGTATAGAGCAGTTAAGATGAGAATTTATCCTACAGGCAAGCAAGAATCATATCTAGCTCAATGTTTTGGCAATACTAGATGGTTGTGGAATCATATGCTTAATGCAACAACCACCGCGTACAAAGAAACAGGCAAGGGGCTTTCTAAAGCAGCTATGGATAAGTTGCTTCCGGGACTAAAAAAAGAATTTGAATGGTTGGGACTAGCTTATAGCCAAGTTTTACAACGAGTAACATTCAATCTTTCAAGTGCGTTTGTCAATTTCTTTGAGGGTCGTGCTAAATTCCCTAACTTTAAATCTAAACATGGTAAGGAATCAATTCAATATCCCCAAAATATCAAACTGATGCCAGAGGATTCTGTTATTAAGTTTCCCGGTAATCTGGGGTTAATGAAAACTGTGTTTCACAAACAACTACCTGATGCTAAATTCACGACTGTAACAATATCGAGAAATGCAGACGGCAGGTACTACGCATCTATTCTTTTTAACCAAAATGACAATCCGGTAGTTGCAATTAGGGAAGCTATCGGCGTTGACTTAGGATTGAAGCACTTTGCTATAACTTCCGAAGGCTCAAAATATGACCTACCTAAAAAGCAATTAGCCAAACTAGAAAATAATAAAAAATGCAAACAGAAAAAATTAGCTAAAAAGACAGATAAAACTTCTAATAAACGTCGTAAAGCTAGACGAATATTAGCCAAAGTTTCTAGCAAAATAGCTAGAATTCGTGAAGACTTTCTACACAAGCTATCTCGCAAAATAGCCTACGAAAACCAAGTTATTTGTGTAGAAGATTTGGCAGTTAAGAACATGGTAAAAAATCCCAACTTGGCAAAATCGATATCAGACCAAGGATGGGGGATGTTTCAAACCATGCTCAAGTACAAAGCTGAGAAATTTGGTCATACCTACCAAGAAATAGGACGTTTTTTCCCATCTTCTCAACTTTGTAGCGAGACTCTACTACCAATCCCGATGCTACAGAAAGGCTATGATTCATTGGGCGTAAGGTTTGTAGATTGTCCTCACTGCCAGAAACAGCATGATAGAGATATTAATGCTGCAATCAATATTAAAAATGAAGGTTTGCGACTTTTGGAGTTAGGAACTAGCTCTTCTGCCCTTGGAGGGGATGTAAGACCAAAGTTATCAGGACGTAAAAAAGCCATGAAGACCGAGGCAATCCCCAATGAATTGGGAAGCCTACACCCTATCTGTGCTCAGATGGGTGTTGGGTAGTTCACCAGACTGTTTCCCGATCGCATTAGTTTGTTTTCGGGTGTCGATTTTACGGTTGATAGCGACTTGGGATTAAACGGGAGTTGCGATTTTCTGATTAGCCGATCGGTAGAACTTTTGATTCTAAGCGCACCTGCGATTTTAATCGTTGAGGCAAAAAAGGAAAATATTAATGCTGGGTTGGGTCAGTACGTGGCCGAAATGTATGCAGCGCAACTGTTTAATGAGCGCGAGGGAAATCAGGTATCAAAGATTTATGGAGTGGTGACAACGGGAGAAATTTGGAAGTTTTTGATACTGGAAGGGCAATCAGTTAAAATAGATTTATTAGAGTATTTTTTGAATGAAGTTGATAAAATTTTGGGGATTTTGGCGATCGGCATTCAAAACAGTTGAGAGTTGACCACAATCAAAAGGGTTTGTAGTGAGGACTTTAGTCCTTAGGAATCAAGGACTAAAGTCCTCACTACAAACCAGATCGCGGGTAATTGACCAGACATGACATAAGCAGTAAAAACCAATCTAAAATGTAAAATCTAAAATCTAAAATCCCCTGACTCAAAATGCTAGACATCCTGCTAATTGCAACTTTAGGATTTCTCGGCAGTTTCGGACACTGCGCCGGAATGTGCGGCCCGCTGACAGTGGCTTTTTCCCTGTCAAGTACCGACAAAGATAAATTAGCTTCCTTCCGCTTTCACCTGCTATTAAATGTGGGAAGAATTGTGGCTTATGCTTTAGTTGGCGCTGCAATTGGCGGAGTGGGTTCGGTATTGATTGCAGGCGGGCAAATGGCAGGTATCGGTAGCGGGTGGCGGCGGGCGATCGCCATTATCACCGGTACAATGCTAATTTGGTTTGGATTGGTACAAATTAAACCAGATTTGCTGCCGCGTTTGCCATTGCTGCATCCAGTGAAGCACGATCGCATCAGCAGTGCAATGACCAAGATTTCAACTCAAAACAACTGGTGGATACCATTGGCTTTGGGTTTGCTTTGGGGTTTAATTCCCTGCGGTTTCCTGTATGCAGCGCAAATCAAAGCAGCGGAAACCGGAAACCCAATTTTGGGTGCGGCAACGATGTTTGCTTTTGGAGCGGGTACCTTGCCAACTATGCTGGGAGTGGGATTTTTTGCTGGCAGATTCAGCGCCCACAAACGCAGTAAACTGTTTCGCGCAGGTGGTTGGGTGACACTGGCGATCGGCATCATTACTCTGTTGCGAACCGATGAAATGGTCGATCTGACAGGCCACGCAGCCCTAATATGCTTGATGCTAGCACTGATTGCGCGTCCGCTCAGCAAGTTTTTGCCGCCACTGTTGCGCTACCGTCGGGCTTTGGGTGTCGGAGGGTTTGCGATCGCCCTTGCCCACACGTTTCATATGCTAGATCATACGCTGCAATGGAATTTTGACGCTGTATCTTTTATGCTGCCGCAGCATCAATTAGGGATGGCATTGGGAATGCTGGGACTGCTGTTGATGATACCCGCAGCGGTGACAAGTTGCGATCGGCTTCAAAATTATTTAGGGAAGCGGTGGCGGCAAATTCATTTGCTAACAGTACCCGCTTTTTTGCTGTGCGCCCTTCACGCAGCCCTCATCGGCTCCCACTATCTCGGCGGTTTTGAATGGAAGTTGTACGATCGACTGGTGACAGCCGTCTTAGCCGCGGTTGCGGTGTTAGTTTTGTTAGTGCGATCGCGCTTATTTTGGTCAATTTTATCACTGGATAATTTCTATGTTGCACCTGTCAAAGAAAAGTAAAAGTTTAGGATTGTTAGTCTTCTTGGGATTGCTAGTACAAGCCGGAATATTTCCCATACCGCAGCTAAACACAACTGCGATCGCCCACGAAGTCGAAATCTCGGGAGATGTCGCCGCTACCTTTCACCTCGAACCAAACCACAATCCCCGCGCCGGAGAAACTGCAAAAGTGTGGTTTGCACTGACTCGCAGGGGCGGTCAAATTATCCCCTTAGAGCAGTGCAACTGCCAGCTAGCGGTTTATCCAAAAAATCACAAACAGGGGGATAAACCGCTGATTGAACCGCCTTTAAAAGCCGTATCTGTCGAGCGCTACCAAGGCATTCCCGGAGCAGAAATTGTATTTCCCAAGGCAGGAATCTACGAGTTAAAACTCAGCGGAAAACCCAAAGCCGCAGCTAAATTTAAACCCTTTCAACTCAGTTATACAGTCACAGTTAGATAATATAATATTCCCCTCAACAAACATCAATATTGTAGGGGCGGGTTCACCGAAATAACCGCCAAAAACAAACAATCTCAAAAACCCGCCCACCCAACTCAGTCATACAGTCACCGTTCGCTAATATCCTATCCCCTAAAAACCATCAATATTGTAGGGGCGGGTTCACCGAAATAACCGCCCAAAACAAACAATCTCAAAAACCCGCCCCCACCCAACCATAAATTCAAATGTACTAAAATCGTATCCCCGCATCAACAAATATCAATCTTGTAAGGGCTGGTTCACCGAAATAATCGCCCAAAACCAATAATCTGGTAAACCCGCCCACCCAACCATAAATTCAAATGTACCTATTTTCCAATAAAAACAACCGATAAACGTATTAAAAAACACAAATCAAATCTGTATAAAACCTTAAAAATTGCCAACCATACAAAATGTCACGAATTTTTACATTACATTGTAGTTAATGTCAATTCTAAAAATTGTGCAAACTAATCTCTGTTGAACTGACCAAAGGACACAAACATGGATATCTTATCTAATACCGTGGCGCTATCGCGGATGCAATTTGCGCTAACCGCCATATTCCATATGCTGTGGCCAGTTTTGACAACGGGAATGGGAATTTATCTGGTAATTGTTGAGGGAATGTGGCTGAAAACTCGCAATCCTGACTATTACCACCACGCTCGTTTTTGGTCGAAACTATACGTTCTCAACTTCGGTATTGGTGTAGCTTCCGGCATTCCCATGGAGTTTCAATTTGGGACGAATTGGGCACCATTTTCCGAAGCCGTGGGTGACTTTTTTGGCAGCATTTTAGGGTTTGAAGCTTCAATGGCATTTATGCTAGAAGCTGGCTTTTTAGGAATTATGCTATTCGGTTGGGGGCGCGTTCACCCGATCGTCCATTATTTCGCTACCATCATGGTAGCCTTCGGCGCAAACCTATCCACTGTATGGATTTTAGTCGCTAACTCTTGGCTGCAAACTCCAGCAGGCGGAGAAATGGTCAATGGCAAGTTTGTTGTCACCGATTACTTTCAAGCAATTATGAACCCCTTCGCATTAAACAGCATTCTACATATGTTTTTTGCGACGTTAGAAACTTCCCTGTTTGTAATTGGTGGAATTAGCGCTTGGTACATTCTAAATAAGCGCAACGAAGCCTTCTTTTCCAAATCTTTAAAGATTGCCATAGCGACGGCGATCGCAGTTGCACCTTTGCAGATATTCATCGGACATTTGAGCGCCGAACAAGTCTATCACTATCAGCCGACAAAATTAGCAGCGATCGAAGCTAAATGGGAAACCTCAGCAGCCGGAGAATCAGCCGATTGGACTTTGCTAGCTTTGCCTAATGAAAAAGCCCAAAAAAATGACTGGGAAATTAAAATTCCCAATGGCTTAGGATACGTTCTAGAATTCAAACAAAAACTTTCCGAACCAGTCCTCGGTTTAAAAGAGTGGAAACCAGAAGATCGACCCCGGATGGTAGGTTTAATCTACTATTGTTTCCGCATCATGTCCGGGATTGGATTCTTCTTTGTAGGATTGATGCTGTTCAGCACAATTCAGTGGATGCGAGGCAAACTTTCTGCTGAAAATATTAGCAGTCAACCTTGGTTGATGCGCGCTTGGATCTTAGCAGCACCCCTGGGATATATCGCTGTAGAATCGGGTTGGATTGTGCGCTGTGTAGGCAGACAGCCCTGGGTTTTATACGGGCAAATTCGCACGGCTGACGGCGTATCAAATATCCCCGCTAGCAATGTTTTAACTTCTCTGAGTTTCTTTGCGATTATTTACAGCTTTTTGTTTGTTTGCGCCTTGTATTTTGGCAGCCGCATTATCCGCAAAGGCCCTAATTTAAATCTGTCAGTACCTGGTTTAGGCAATCAACCTGCGATCGAAACTGAACTCGCAGAACACATTCCCGATCAACGCCCTGTAGAAGCACAACAATAGGAGATTTTATGCAAGCTTTGGAGCATTTTCTCCCGCAAGTCTGGTTCATCATTTTGGGTTTATTTCTTTTGCTCTATGTCATGCTAGATGGCTTTGACTTAGGGGTGGGAATATTATCTTTGACTGCTTCTGATGACGAGCGCCGAGGCATTTTAATGACCAGTCTGGGCAATGTTTGGGATGCTAACGAAACATGGCTGGTTTTAATGGGAGGCGCTTTATTTGGTGCATTTCCTTTGGCTTACGGCACAATTTTAACTGCCTTGTACATACCGATTTGCATGATGCTTTTCGGTTTAATATTTCGGGCTGTAGCCTTTGAATTTCGCGAGCATTCTAACCGCAAGTTGTTTTGGAATTATGCTTTCGGTGCGGGCAGTTTTTTGGCAGCTTTAGCTCAAGGATTTGCCCTCGGCGCGGTGCTTGAAGGCATTGCGGTGGATGAAGCGGGTCACTTTGTGGGGACTACTTGGGATTGGCTGGATTGGCGATCGATCTTGGTGGCTTTGACACTGGTTCAAGGCTACGTGTTGATCGGTTCCACCTATCTGATTATGAAAACCGATGGGGAATTGCAAACAAATCACTACCGCACCGCTAAAATTGCGGCGGTGACAACGTTAATCGGAGCAATTTTGATTACCATCGCCACTCCGGTTTTTTATGAAAGTACCAGAGCAAGATTGTTCGATAAACCGCTAGTTTATGTTTTTGCGGCGATTCCCGTGCTGGGATTGCTGCTGGTTGGACTCTTGCTCAGAAGCCTGGAACAAAAACAAGAACGCACGCCGTTTGTCTGGACGATTATGATTTTCTTGCTCAGTTTCATCGGTTTGGGATTGATTGTTTTTCCCTACATTATTCCGACACAACTCACGATTTACCAAGCGGCGGCGGCACCCAGCGCCCTGGTATTTATGATTGTGTTCATCGGCTTTCTGATCCCGATCATGATTTTCTACAACATCTACAACTACGTAGTATTTCGGGGTAAGGTTGCTGGTGGCCATTACGGCGAATAAAGCAGCATAACACCGCAAATCCAAGTAAAGACACCCAAATCTCCCCAGATTTAAAATTAATCCGATCTGCGGATATTTGCGTGTCTTTGCTGTTGACAAATATCGATTTCTGAGCGTCAGGGTTCTGATTTATTAATCAAAAAAACATAAAACTTTTTGTTTTCGCCCGCGAATTTAAGTGAATCTACTTATAAGAATGCTGAAAATTTCTGTATAATTAGTAGAGAAAATGATTTCTATGCTCTTTTTGTCTGGCAACAGTTACAAGTTTTGGCTGTGTTTGCCTAAGGGGCTTGCAATTAAATATAACCCCAGTTATCCTAGAAGAGTAGGAACCAAAAAATCTGACATAAGTGGTTGTGACTTCTGTAAGTGGGATGCTAA